>JAATFF010000114.1 GCA_015655335.1 Lysobacterales bacterium
ACTGGCTGAACTCAGGGCCGGAATCGGCAACCTGTTTCTGGATAGACGACCTCGGCCTTCCAGGCCGAGGTTCGTCAAGATATCCAAGACTCGCTATCCCGTGAATCGAAAAGCTGCTCCGCTTAAGTGAACAGCATTACCGCATAAGCGGGCCATTTTGTTTTCAATCAATGCTTGGCCGGTGGCGGCCCTTGCACGACTTGGCTCAGGTTTTGCGGCTTGAGGTATTTCTTGAACGCCGCTTGGACTTGCTCCGGTGTCAATGTCATGAAGTGTTTGGCGGCGATCATGGGTTGATCCAACGGCTCACCGTGCCATGCCCACGCCAGCAGCGAACGCGCAATGCTGTCGATGCTGGCCACGCCAACGGGTATGGAACGAATTTCGTACTGACGTGCGTTCGTCAGCTCATCTTCCTTGACGGGAGTGTTTTGCATGTCGATCAGGTTCTGACGGACCAGGCCATCGACGGGGCCGACCTTATCCGGATCGCTACCGTACTGCACGAAGAAGATCGAGCGCGAACGATCAAAGCGCATGCCCGAACCCGCACCGTAGGCATAGCCGTGCTTTACGCGGATATCGGTCATCAGGCGTGATGCAAAACCGTTGCCGCCAAGCACATCGTTACCCAGTTGCAAGGCGTAGCGATCCGGGTTGTGCATGTTGAGCTCGAGCATCTGACCCATCAGTACCTGGTCTTGCGACGCATAGGGATTCTCTACAGCGGTATAGCCGGCAGGATTGACGGCCACCGGCTTGGAGATCACCTCTGGCTTCGGTCCCACCGCTTTCCATTGACCGAAATAGCGCTCCACCGTGGCCTTTGCTGCTTCGGGGGTCACATTGCCCACCACCACGATTGTGGTGAGGTCGGGGCGATAGGTTTTTGCGAAATAATCCTTGACGTTCTGCAAAGTCAGCGCGTGGATGGTTTCGGGCGTGGGGCGACGAAGTTCCGGATCGCCCGAAGGCAACAGGCCCGTCATCAACGCTTTCATCATCTTGTATTGCGGCGATTGCATCTCGCCGGCAAGGCTGCGCGCCAGCGTGTCTTGCTGTACGGCAAAACCTTGTTGAGGCAGCGCAGGGTGCAGTTCATTGTCCGCCAGCAATTGCACGGCGCGGTCGAATTGATCGCTGAGTGCCGCTACACCGAAATCGGTGCCACCGGTGGCGGTGGCGGAAATGTCGTCGAGCGCTTTGTGGAAAGCGTCGCGATCCAGGGTGGTGGAGCCGTAATCGAAAAGCGTGGCCAACAGACGTGCAGCACCTTCCTGTCCGGTCGGCTCCTGCAGCTTTGCATTGTTGTCGATGTGGCCCAGCACGGTGATCGTCTTGCTGATATTTTCCGGCTGCACGATCAGGCGGATGCCGTTGTCCAGCGTCATCTGCACGGGCGCCAGGGTCCAGCGCGGTAGCTCGAGTTTGCTTAGTTGCTCGGCGGCCCAGGAAGGAAGCGGCGCATCCAGCTTGTCGTTGCCGGCAAAGGATTCCGAACCGCCGAAGCCTGCGCTATCGGGCGGACGCTGGCCGTTGTTGTCGGAGGTGAGTACCACGGTTACGCGCTGGTCCGGTTTGAGGTATTCGCGTGCTACGCGATTGACGTCGTCAACGGTGACATTGCGGATTTGTTCTTCGGCCTCTTCCGGTGAACTCAGGCCCATCCAGGCGATGGCCTGCGACCACGCACTAGCGAGACTGACTGCACTGTTCTTGTTGAACTCGGCCTGTGCGATTTCGGAGCGCTTCGACGCTTCGACCAGATCGGCCGGCACGCCATGCTTTAGCAGATCGGCGATGACACCTTCAAGATCCGCCTGCGCTTTCTTGGCATCGCCGCCCTTGGGGAAGCCCACTTCAATCGCGCCGATGCCACCATGGCTGAAGGGCTGCAACTGCGCATCGGCGCTCAGCACTTTGCCCTGGACGGCGAGGCCGGACAGCGAGCTGCGCGCGTTATTGAGTACATCCAGCAGCACCTGCGCGGCGGCATTGTCTTTGGACATCATGCCAGGCATGCGATAGAGGAACTGCACGGAACCCGTGCCTTGAGGCGTGGTAGCGGCGATGGTTTGCGAATGGACCGCTTGCAGCTGCACCGGTATTGGTTCAGGCAGCGTGCGTTTTGGAATCTTGTCGAATAGCTCGTGCACCTTGGCCAGCGTTCTCTGCGGATCCACATCGCCTACGATCACCAGCAATGCGTTGTTCGGCGCGTACCAATCTTTGTAGAACGATTGAAGGTGTGTCGAGGTCGTCTTATCGAACGAAGGACGTGTGCCCAGCGGATCTTCGGCGTAACCAGTGCCTGCATAAAGAATGCGCTCGGCCTTCTGGAAGGCGAGATAGCTAGGGTCTGAAATATCGCGCGAAACTTCCTGTTCGATCGCGCCACGCTCCCGGTCCCAATCTTTTTGGGTAAGGAGCGCGCCTTCCATGCGTGTCGATTCGATATGCAGCAGGATGTCGAGATAATTCGACGGCGCTACAAAGTAGTACTGCGTCGCGTCGTTGGTCGTGAAGGCGTTGTTGTCGGCGCCCATCTTGCCGGTCATTTCATTGAGCTGCGAACCGGTCATGCCCAGGCTGTCGCGGAACATCATGTGTTCCAGCGCGTGCGCGGTGCCTGGAAACCCGTCGGGAGTGTGGTAGCCGCCGGCGAGATAGGTAATCTGGGTGGTGACCATGGGCGAAAGCGTTTCCCGCACGATCACAACGCGCAGGCCATTGTCCAACGTAGCCCGCAGCACGTTGCCGTCGGCGCTTGGGGCGATGGCGGGGGCAGACGTATCGGCGCGGCTCGGCATGCTGGCAGTCACTAGCCCTGTGCCCAACATCACGCTCCATGCCAATGTTTTGAGAGGGCTCGATATCATGTTTGAATTCCTTGTGAAGACAACAGTAGACCGCCGGATGGTGCCATAGTGCCCTACCATCGCCTACGTGCCGAAAGCTGGCGCGCAATTACTATCGATATCGGCGTATGGAGGGTATCTTCGCCGTAGGCGCAGTTCCTTCGAGCATAAGGAGTGAGGGGTATGCTGGTTGTAACGACTGAAAACGTCCCTGGCCACCAGGTGGTCCAGGTCAAGGGTCAGGTATTTGGTGTGGTGGTGCGCAGCCGGGGCATTGGCGGCAACGTGATGGCGGGCCTGCGTTCCTTGGTCGGCGGGGAAATCCACGAGTACACGCAAATGCTCGAAGAAGCACGCCGCCATGCGCTGGACCGGCTGGTCGCCAACGCCAAGCTGATGGGCGCCAACGCGGTGGTCATGATGCGCTTCGACTCGGCGGAAATCGGCCAAACCATGAGTGAGATCGTAGCCTACGGCACCGCCGTAGTACTCGATCCGCCAACCTGAGCGTGTTGCGCATGCTGCCGGTCGTGCTTTATGTGCTGGGTGGCCTGCTTCTGCTCGGGGCGGTCATCACTGCGTTCACCGGTGTATTTGTCGTGCTGTTGCCGCAGTTGTTGTTCGGTGGCCTGTTGCTGGTCGTTGGGCTGGCAATCGAACGCTGGCGTTACAAGCCGCTACTGCGAACCGGCCCCGATCCGCGTTGGAAGGACACGGGCGAGCGCTTCGTGGATCCAGGCAGTGGTCAGCTCACCGCGGTTTACTTTGATCCCGAGCTCGGGGAACGCCATTACGTGGTGATCGATGGGCAGGCCGGATAACCTTGATATATCCCGCCACGCCAGCGCGGCTCACGCAATCCCAGATGCTGGAAAGGCCGCCTTCAAGGCGGCCTTTTTGCTGGCGTTTGTCCCCTATCAGATCGAAGAATGAGGATCGGTGAATGTTACGCTTAGCGTTTTTCCGGCGATGCGGATGGGTATGACGAAAGAGGCTGGCCGTGGGCATGCGCTTCTGGTGGGGGCGGGCATCCTTTGCAGTCGCCTGTTCGGGCTGGCGCGGCAGCGAGTGTTTTCGCATTATTTCGGCCTTTCCGACGCTGCCGATATCTTCAGTGCTGCATTGCGCGTGCCGAACTTTCTGCAGAATCTGTTTGGAGAAGGAGTGCTTTCCGCATCCTTCATTCCGGTCTACGCTCGCTTGCTGGCGCAGAACAAGCAAGAAGAGGCCGATCGTCTTGCCGGTGCGATTGCGGCGATCCTTGCATTGCTCATTTCGATCATCGTTGCGCTGGGCATCATGGCGACGCCTTATCTGCTGTGGCTCATCGCTCCGGGCTATACGGGAGAGAAGCGCGAGCTGACCATTCTGATCGTGCGTATTCTCTTTCCTGGTACGGGTGTTCTCGTGTGGTCGGCGTGGTGCCTTGGCATTCTCAATAGCCATCACAAGTTTTTTCTTTCGTACGCGGCGCCGGTGGTCTGGAATCTTTCGATGATTCTGACCATGCTGATCTTCCGCCATGTGGAAGCTAACCGCCTGATCGTGTATCTGGCGTGGGGTACGGTCCTTGGCTGCCTGCTGCAGTTTCTCGTGCAGCTTGGGCCGGTGTTGAAATTGGTGCCGGGCATGCGTTTGCGCCTCGATGTGCGCAACATGCATGTGCAGCAAGTCGGCGGCAGCTTTCTTGGTGTGGCGATCGGGCGCGGCGTCGTACAGATCAGTGCCTTTGTGGATCAAGCCATTTCTACGTTGTTGGGAAGCGGTGCGATCGCAGGCATGACGACGGCATCGTCCATCAACCTGCTGCCCGTCAGCTTGTTCGGCATGGCCATTTCGGCATCCGAATTGCCGACACTGTCCCGTATGGCCGGAGATGACATCGATGGCGACGTAGCCGCGAAGCTATCGGCACGCCTGAACCATGGCCTGGAGCGCATCGCCTTTTTCATCGTGCCTTCGGCGATGGCTTTTTTTGCTTTGGGCAATGTGGTGGTTGCCGCGCTTTACCAATCCGGGGCCTTCACTAGCAAGGATTCGTACTACGTGTGGGCCATTCTTGCCGGTTCGGGTGTGGGATTGCTCGCATCGACGTTCGGGCGCCTCTACGCATCCACGTATTACGCCATGCGCGATACCCGCACACCGTTGCGCTTTGCACTGGTGCGACTGGCGTTCACCGCCGTATTGGGCCTGGCCAGTGCGTTGTTGTTACCGAAGATGCTGGGTATTCCGTCGCAATGGGGCGCCGTCGGTCTCACCGCGTCGGCAGGTGTAGCGGGCTGGATTGAGTTTCACCTGTTGCGCAGAAAATTGAACAGACGCCTTGGCCCGACCGGCGTGCCGCTGCCGATGATGTTCAAGTTGTGGATAGCCGCCACGCTGGCGGCGCTCATCGCCTGCGTAGTCGAGCACGTTATGCCTAGCTATGGCCCTATTGTGACGGCGCTGATTGTGCTCTCGCTTTATGGCGCCGACTACTTCGCTATCACCTATCTGTTTCGCATCAAGGTGTGCGTGGAACTCATCGAACGGATCTCGCGACGGAGAGGCGTGGGCTGATCCAGCCGGCGCGCGTCTTTGTACGCGCGCCATTCGCGTCAGCGCCGCAGGTTGCTGCGTGCCAGCTCGATCAATTCGTCACCGCGTCCGTTCATGACTGTGCGCAGCGCCCACAAGCTGAAGCCCTTCATTTGCTCCAGCTGAATCTTCGGCGGCATGGAGAGCTCCTGGCGATTGGTCACGACATCGATGAGAGCTGGACCATCGTGCGCGAGTGCATCGCGCACGGCCTTTTCCAGATCGCCGGGGTCTTCCACGCGTACGCCGTAAATGCCGGCTGCGCGTGCCAGCGCGGAGAAATCGGGGTTATCCAGCGTCACGCCGGTTGGTAAAAAGCCGGACGCCTTCATTTCCAGTTCCACAAAGCCGAGTGTGCCGTTATTGAAGATCACGATCTTCACCGGTAGCTGATGTTGCACCAATGTCAGCAGATCGCCCATCAACATGGAAAAGCCGCCGTCGCCGGACAGGCTGATGATCTGCCGCTTCGGATATGCCGTTTGCGCGCCGATGGCTTGCGGCATCGCGTTGGCCATCGAACCGTGCACGAACGAACCGAGCAATCTGCGTTGCCCATTCATGTGTAAATAGCGCGCTGCCCAAATAGTGGGAGTACCCACATCGCAGGTGAACACGGCATCGTCGTTGGCAAGGTCGCTGACCACCTTGGCCACATACTGCGGATGGATGGGTTTACTGCCTGCTTTGCCAACGGCCAGATCGTTAAGCCCTTCACGTGCTTTTTTGTAGTGTGTGAGGCTGCTCCTTAGATGAGCATCGTCGCTGGCGTTTTTGAGTCGCGGCAGAAGCGCTTGAATGGTTGCGCCGACATCGCCGACCAGGCCAAGATCAAGGCGGCAACGGCGCCCTAGGTTTTCGGCGCGCAGATCGATCTGGCAGATTTTCGCGTCATCGGGAAAGAACTGACGATACGGAAAATCGGTGCCCAGCAACAGCAGCGTGTCGCAGCTCATCATCGCTTCGTAGCCGGAGCTAAAACCGATCAGGCCCGTCATGCCGACGTCATAGGGGTTATCCCATTCGACATGCTCCTTGCCGCCCAGTGCATGCACGACCGGCGCCTTCAATGTTTCGGCGAGTCGAATGACGTCATCATGCGCGCCCGCGCAACCACGGCCGCAGAACAATGTAACTTTGCGCCCGGCACCCAGCAGAGCGGCGAGCTGATCCAGTTGCGCATCCTGCGGAATCACCTTGGGTGCTACGGGGAGCAGGCTGGTGCCACTAACGACTGGACCGCTGGCTTCCGATAGCGCGACATCGCCGGGAATAACGAGCACCGCTACGCCGCGTTGCCCCATGGCGGTGCGAATGGCGGTGGCGGTGGCGCGATGAATCTGAGAGGGACTGCTGATCAACTCACAATAGTGGCTGCATTCCTGAAACAAATTCTGCGGGTGCGTTTCCTGGAAATAGCCACTGCCAATTTCAGCGGAAGGAATATGCGCGGCGATGGCCAGCACCGGTGTGCGCGAGCGTTGAGCGTCGTACAACCCATTAATCAGATGCAGATTGCCCGGTCCGCACGAGCCGGCACAGACGGCTAGCTCTCCGGTAAGTTGTGATTCGGCGCAGGCAGCGAAAGCGGCCGATTCCTCATGCCGATAATGAAACCACTGCATGTCTTTACGCTGACGCAGCGATTCGGTGATGCCGTTGAGGCTGTCTCCGACCAGTCCGTGTATGCGTTTTACCCCGGCCTGGGCCAGCGTTTCGACAAGGACGTCAGCGACGTTACGGATATTCATGGCGCAGCCCCTTCCATGACCGAAGCAGGGCTGCCATCTTGGCAAAGCGTTGCTTTGATTTCCGTGAAGGTGCGTGGCACCAACGGCCTAGTGCGCTCCGATCACCATCGGTTCCGGTTCCAGGCGTACACCGAAACGGGCTTGCACGCCTTCGATCACACGCTGTGCGAAAGTCCAAAGTTGCTGCCCGGTCGCGTTCCCATGATTGACCAGTACCAATGCGTGGCGATTGGAAATGCCGGCATCACCATCACGCATACCTTTGAAACCTGCTGCCTCGATAAGCCATGCGGCAGAAAGTTTCCAGCGCGTATCGTGGCCTGGCCATGCGACTAGCTCTGCGTGCTCACGTTTCAGCGCTTCGCCTTGAGCGGCATCGACCATGGGATTCTTGAAAAAACTGCCCGCATTGCCGATCACGGCAGGGTCGGGCAATTTGCGCGTGCGCAGATGAACCACGGCTTCCGCGACGTGGAACGGTGCAGGCTTATCGACGCCCATGCGCGCCAACTCCTCGCGGATGCCGGCGTAGTCAAGCCGCAAGGCATGGCTGCGCGGTAGCGCGAAGCGTACCGCAGTGACGATGAAGCGGTTGGGTTCGCGTTTGAATAGCGAGTCGCGATACGCGAAGGCGCAAGCCACACGATCCAGTATGACGACGCGACGTTCACGCACATCCCAAGCTTCGACGCTTTCGATGAACTCCGCTACCTCTGTGCCGTAAGCGCCGATGTTTTGGATGGGTGCCGCGCCCACCGTGCCGGGAATTAGGATCAGGTTTTCCAATCCTGCAAAACCCTGGCCCAAGGTCCAGCGCACGAAATCGTCCCAGCGCTCACCGGCGGCGACGGCGATGCGGGCGATGTCGCCATCCTGTTCCACGTGCACGCCACGCGTTTCCATCGCCATCACCGTTCCATCGATGTCGCCGGCCAACAGCACGTTGCTGCCTTCGCCGAGCACCAGCAAGCGGTTCGAACGAATCGCAGAAAAATCCAGCAATTCCGGCAATTTTGCGGCGTCGCGTATTTCAGCCAGCAGCTTTGCGCGAGCGGCAACACGCAAAGTGTTGCGTGCCACGAGCGGCGCGTTCTCGATCAAGGTGTAGCCGCCCATATCGATGCGTTCAGCGGGCATCGTGGTGTTCCTGCTGGCGACGGATTTCGTCGACGCACTCGGTTACCAGGGCCGGCCCACGGTAGATAAGTCCGGAATACAGCTGGACGAGTTTCGCACCGGCGCCGATCTTGTCGGTAGCATCGCTGCCGTCAAGAATGCCGCCAACACCGACAATATCGGCACGGTCACCCAGGCGTTGTTGCATGCCGCGGACCACCTGATTGGAGCGTACAAAGAGCGGCTTGCCGGATAGACCACCTGCTTCGCTGCCGTGTGGATCGCTGGCTACAGCGGAATGATCGATCGTGGTGTTGGTGCAGATCACGCCGTCCACGTTTGCAGCCAGCAATACGGTGGCGATGCTATCGAGTTCTGCATCGGTGAGATCGGGCGCAATCTTCAATAGCATGGGTTTGCGCGTGCCTTGCTGGGAGCCAAGGCGCTCCTGCGCTTCGCGCAAGGTCTCGATGAAACGACGCAAGGTCGCCTCTTCTTGCAGGTCGCGCAGACCCTTGGTGTTGGGAGAAGAGATGTTGACCGTGATATAGCTGGCGTGTGCGTAAACGCGTTCAAGGCAGAACAGGTAATCGTCCACCGCTTTTTCGTTGGGGGTATCTTTGTTCTTGCCGATGTTGATACCAAGCACGCCGCGATAGCTGGACTTCAGCACATTGCGAACCAGCGCATCGACGCCATCGTTGTTGAAGCCCATGCGATTGATGATGGCTTCGTGCTGAGGCAGGCGAAACAAGCGAGGGCGCTCGTTGCCGATTTGCGGGCGAGGGGTAACCGTGCCGACTTCAATGAAGCCAAAGCCCAGCGCACCCAAAGCATCGAGATGCGAGGCGTTTTTGTCCAGGCCTGCTGCCAAGCCGACGGGGTTGGGGAAATGCAGTCCGAAGGCTTCGGTGGGAACGTCTTGCGGCGGCGTGGCGACGAAACGCCCTAGATCGCTACGATGGGCGACGTCCAATCCATAAAGCGTCAGTCCATGTGCCGTTTCGGCATCCAGTTTAAACAACAGTGGACGAATCCAGTCGTACATGATTTACGGTACCTCGCCGACGTAGACGCGCGTGTCGTAGTCGAAGCTTATGCGACCATCCACCTCGCACGCATCGAACAGCTTACGCAGCGCTTCGATCATGGGTGCGTGATTGGGATGATCCGCTTTCGGTGCGTACGAGGACGACATCAGTCGACCGCGCAAGGCATCGAAATCGAGCAACTGGCAGTGATCGAATTGGGTAGTACCTTTCCACCCGGCGCCAAACCAATCGCGCATACGTGGCTCATCGCCGTAACGTTCGGCAACACTGGTGTAATCGGTGCCGTAGGTCTGCAGCAACGCTTCGTAGCCCACCAGGAACGGCGTGCCGATCAGGCGGCGCGAATTCCAATAGATGGCGGCCAGGCCTCCGGCACGCAGGATGCGATGAAATTCGCGGCGCGTAGCTTCCGGATCGAACCAATGAAAAGCTTGCGCCACCGACACCAGATCGACGCTGTGGTCGGCGAGCGTGGTGGCATCGGCGCGACCATCCACGGCGCGGAAACGGGGATTGGCGCCCAGCCATGTCTGCGCGGCGCTGCGCATGGCTGCATTGGGCTCGACCGCGGTAACGACATGTCCAGCGTCGAGAAACATGTTGCTGGAGATGCCCGTGCCGGCACCGACATCGACCACACGCCAACTTGCGTCTACGCCGTGCGCATGGCGCAGCCAGTCGACCAGGGCAGGCGGATAATCGGGGCGATAGCGGACGTAGTCGTCGACGCGGTTGCTGAAGCGTTCGGTACTGCGCAGGTTTTCCATAGTGTCAGCCATTCAATTGTTGGCCGCCGTCGACGCACAGCGTTTGTCCGGTGATCCATCCGGCCCACGGCGAGGCAAGAAACAGTGCGGCATGAGCCACGTCATCCGGCGAGCCGTAGCGGCCGAAAGGAATTTTTGCGAGCACGGTGGCGTAGCGTGCCGGATCTTCCCGTTTGCAGCGGTCCCATAGGCCGTCGGCAAACTCGATTGAGCCCGGTGCGATGGCGTTGACACGAATGCGCTGTTCGGCGAGCGTCAGTGCTTGCGAGGTGGTGTAGTGACTCAAGGCTGCTTTCATCGCGCCATAGGGCGGTGTCGTCGGACGCGGATGCAAAGCGGCGATTGAACTGGTGTGCAGAATGCTCGGATGCGCCGATTTTGCCAGATGCGGTAACGCTGCCCGCGAAGCGCGGACGGCTGCCATCAGGTCGACGTTGAAGTCGTCCAGCCATGCATCGTCGTTATCGCCGAAACCGTAGCCGCTTGCGTTATTGACCAACACATCGATGCCGCCCAAGGCAGCGGCCGATGCTTCGATAAACGCGTTGATGGCTATTGGATCGGCCAGGTCGCAGCGCTGCGCATGCGTCGTAACACCCAGCGTGGCAAGTTCAAATGCCACCGTGCCGAGCGCTGCCTGGCCACGTGCGCAGATCGATACCGACGCACCTGCCGCACCGAAGGCGAGCGCAATGCTGCGGCCGATACCCCTGCTGCCGCCGGCGACCACGACGCGATAGCCGCGAAAATCGAACGGCGGTCGCTTTTCCGGCAGTAGGGCCTGCGTCGCACTCATGGTGAATTCCAATGCATGGCGTGAAAACCAAAGCCGATGCCGAACATCATCAGCCCGATGAAAACCAGCAACGCAAGCACGGCGAGCGCCAAGTGAATGTATCCGAGTACCAAACCCGCCACGGCGAAGCCGTCGCCTTCCATCGCGCCAGCTGCTCGACGTATTTCGCCGCGCGCCATGTGGCCGCAGACGACGGCGACGATGGCTCCTACCAAGGGCAATACGCACCACGACGCAATGCCAAATATCAAGCTGACCAACGCCAGCGCGTTGGTGGGTTTGTTGACCGGAGGCTGATAACTCATGGCATCGTCCGTCCTGCTGGTCATTGGGATGGCCGCGGCATGCGGTGATCGCGGCTTTAGCTCGCGATCACCGCATGGGTATTACAGATCGAACTTGATGCCTTGGGCAAGCGGCAGCGCGTTCGAATAGTTGATGGTGTTTGTCTGGCGACGCATATAGACCTTCCATGCATCCGAACCCGATTCACGGCCGCCGCCGGTTTCCTTCTCGCCGCCAAACGCACCGCCGATTTCCGCGCCGGAAGTGCCGATGTTGACGTTCGCGATGCCGCAATCGGAACCGGCCGACGACAGATACTGCTCGGCGGACTTTAGATTCTGCGTGAAGATCGACGACGACAAACCCTGCGGCACGCTGTTCTGCAGCTCGATGGCTTCGTCCAGCGTCTTGAACGGCATGACGTAGAGAATCGGTGCGAAGGTTTCGGTCTGCACGACGTCATCGCTGTTTTTCAGCCCAGTGACGATGGTCGGCAGCACGAAGTTGCCTTTGCGATCGGTCAGCGCGGCACCACCCGTGCGCACCGTGCCGCCGCTAGCCTTGGCTTTTTCTACAGCGGCCAGGTAAGCGTTCACCGCTTCCTTGCTGTTGAGCGGCCCCATCAGCGTGGTGGCCAAGGTCGGATCACCGATCTTGCTTTCCACCTGTTTGTACGCCGCGATCAACGTATCGGTGACGTCGCCGATGATCGACTCATGCACGAACAAACGACGCGTGGTGGTGCAACGCTGGCCGGCCGTGCCGACTGCACCAAAAACGATGGCTGGAATCGCCAGCTTCAGCTCGGCCGTTTCATCGACGATGATCGCGTTGTTGCCACCCAGTTCCAGCAGCGAACGGCCCATGCGATGTGCCACGCGCTCGCCCACCTGGCGACCGACTTTGGTCGAGCCGGTGAAGCTGATCAGCGGGATGCGCTTGTCGTCGACGAAGGCTTGCGACAGATCCGTACCGGCGTCGTTGAACAGGAAGAATAAGTTCGGGAAGCCGGCCGCCTTTAGGGCGTCGTTGCAGATTTTCATCGTCGCGATGGCCGACAGCGGCGTTTTCGGCGACGGCTTCCAGATGCAGATATCGCCGCAGATGGCAGCGAGCATTGCGTTCCACGCCCACACCGCGACCGGAAAGTTGAACGCGCTGATGATGCCGATCAGGCCTAGCGGCTGATATTGCTCATACATACGATGGCCCGGGCGTTCCGAGTGCATGGTGTAGCCGTACAGCATGCTGCTCTGGCCAACCGCGAAGTCGGCAATGTCGATCATCTCCTGCACTTCGCCATCGCCCTCGGGCTTGATCTTGCCCATTTCCAGCGCAACGAGCGAACCTAGCGCATCCTTATGCTTGCGCAATGCCTCACCGCACAACCGCACCGCTTCGCCACGCTGCGGGGCCGGGGTGGTGCGCCACACCTTGAACGCGTCTTGTGCGCGCTTGATGATGATTTCGTAATCGGCGGCGCTGGAGGCATGCACGGTACCGATGACTTCGCCAGTGGCCGGATTCAGCGGCTGCAAGGTGCCCGCGTTGGTGGTCTTGGACCACTCGCCGTTGCCGAGATAGTTGCCCGACTGTTCGCCGGTGAGTCCGAGCGCCTTGAGGATTTCGTGGGACATGCTTGCTCCTGAGCCGCGGCGCCCGAAGACGCCCTGAAAATGGGGAACGCCCATTCTATCAGGCGCGTCACCTGGGGCGGTTCCGGCCTGATCGCGCTTCCCCCCGATCCATGCCAAAATCGCGACCCATCAGGCACTTCAGCTCAGCCCCCGTAGCTCAGTTGGATAGAGCGTCCCCCTCCTAAGGGGAAGGTCGTACGTTCGAATCGTATCGGGGGCACCATTTCGATGGACGACGCTCGATGCGCGGTGCAGGCCGACTGAGGGCCTGGTGTGGACATGCGGCTGTGGCGTTGAGCGACAATTTGGGCTGGAACACGCCCAACTGTTCGTTTTCGCACGGACGATCTTGCTTATTCTGATGGCGATAAGCAAAGGCGAGCCTTTGAAGTATCCGATGGATCACGATTACAAAATCGCGGCGTCCTGACCGAAAGCGGTAAGCGAATTGCTCGATAGTCTCTCGATCGATTTCAGCCACAGCAATCGACCTGTCCATATGGGCATTACAGTGTCCGATCACACGAGGGAACCATGGCCGAAGGCATTCTCACCGCAGCAAAGAGCCACTCTCAGACGTCAGGCGTACCTTGGACGTCGTGGCTGTTCGATTACTGCAGCCGCGCTCTTGCCGTGACGACGTGGCTCAGCTGCGCGATGTTCGGGCTTTATATCCTCATTTTTTACGCAGGCGCCCTCGCTTCTCATTCGGCTGCGCGTTGGAACGGCGTGTTGCCGGGTCTTTATACCGGCTCACATACGGCTGCGACGTACGGTATGGGCGTTCACTTCGCGGCCGGCGGCGTCATTCTCGCGATGGGATTCATCCAGTTGCTGGGCGGCGTCAGAGCCCATGCGCCGTTTCTGCATCGTTGGCTGGGGCGCATCTACGTTACGGCCGCTGTCCTGGCCGGCCTGGGAGGGCTGGTTTTCATCGCCGTCTCCGGAACGATTGGCGGCACGATGATGAACATCGGTTTCGGGCTTTATGGCGTCTTGATGGTGTTCTGCGCCCTGCAGGCTTATCGATATGCTCGGTTGCGCGACTTCGATACGCATCGGGCGTGGGCCATTCGTTTATTTGCGCTGGCCATCGGTTCCTGGCTGTATCGCATGGAATACGGGTTCTGGTTCCTGGTTGCGCATCGGCTAGGGCATACCCACGATTTCCATGGCCCCTTCGACGCGATCATGGCTTTCTTTTTCTATGCCCCGAATCTGCTCATCGCAGAAATCTACTTGCGCGGCGCATCCAGGCAAGCCGGCCCGGTCGTCAAGCTGACCGGAGCATTGGTATTGGGAATGGCCGTTGGCCTTCTGGCCCTAGCGACGTATTTCTTCGCTACCAAATATTGGTGGCCGGCCATCGTCACCGGGACAGCTTAGTTCGCCGAACCGGATCAAACAGCACGAGCATTTAACGGTGGGCGTGTTACGCCGTACTGCAAGCATCACGAGGACGAGATAGTCATGACACTACAGACACGAAAGCTTGGCAGCCAGGGACTCAAAGTTTCGGCCATCGGCCTGGGATGCATGGGCATGAGCCAATCTTACGGACCGGCGGATGAAACCGAATCCATTGCAACGGTGCATCGTGCGATCGAGCTCGGTTGCTTCTTCCTCGATACCGCGGAAGTCTACGGACCGTTCATCAACGAGGAACTCCTGGGCCGCGCCTTGGCGGGCAAGCGTGATCAGGTCACTCTCGCCACGAAGTTCGGCTTTAAGATCGAGGGCGGCAAGAATGTTGGCACCAACAGCCACCCCGAGCACATCCGTGAGGTAGTGGATGCGTCGCTTAAGCGGCTGCGCACCGATCACATCGACTTGCTTTACCAACACCGCGTTGATCGCAATGTGCCGATCGAGGACGTGGCTGGCACGGTCGGCGACCTGGTTAAACAGGGCAAGGTGCGCTTCTTCGGCCTCTCCGAAGCAGGCGTCGACACCATTCGTCGCGCGCATGCCGTGCATCCGGTATCGGCTTTGCAGAGCGAGTATTCGCTGTGGGAACGTAACCTCGAGCAGGACATCATTCCCGCGCTGCGCGAACTCGGTATCGGTCTGGTACCGTTCTCGCCTCTGGGGCGGGGCTTCCTCACCGGAGAGATTAAGCGCGCGGAGGAGTATCCAGAAGATGACTTTCGCCGCAATGACCCTCGGTACCAGGGCAAGAACTACGATGCCAACGTGCAGGCCGCGCAGGTCGTACGCGACATCGCCGCGAACCTGCATGCCAAACCCGGGCAGATCGCGCTGGCGTGGCTTCTTCACAAAGGCACGGATCTCGCACCGATTCCCGGCACCAAGCGTCGGACCTATCTGGAAGAAAACGTCGCGGCGGCGTCAATGTCGCTCAACGATGCGCAGATGAAGGCGCTGAATGAGGCGCTGGCGCCGGGTAAGACTTCCGGGCCGCGGTACAGTGAAAAGATGATGGCGCTGGTGGACCGTTGACGGCGTTCTAGGGTGTGTTAACACTACCACCTAAGCCCATCGACGATGAGCGCAAAATGGACGAAGCCAAGAAACACGATATCCAGCTTATCGAATCGGGAAAAGACGCGACGAAAACCCTTCAAGCGTCGGAACAACCGCTCCACTTCATTGCG
>JAATFF010000059.1 GCA_015655335.1 Lysobacterales bacterium
GCAAGGTGGGCGGCACGGAAGCGCCGCGCTCCTGCGACGATCTCATAACCTTCGCTGTTAGGTCGGACGGTGATGGGCTGGATGAGTCCCTGGGTGCGGAGACTTTCGGCGAGCTCTGCAAGCTTGGATTCATCGAAGGTACGTCGCGGGTTCGTTGTGGACTCGTGAATGTCCGTTAGGGCAAGGGTCTGGAATCCTGCATTGTCCTTCTTGGTTGTCATCGTTGTTGCTCCTTTGTTTTTCGCGCTTTATGCGCGGCATTTGAAACCAAATGCCGAACGCCACCTGGCGAAGGCGGGGGGTAGCAACTGCAAGCCGAGGGGTCTCCCCACCCTTGTAACGGAGCAGGGCGGAGAGGAAAGGGCGAAGCGCAGCGGAGGTCTGCACAAGCGGAAGCGCGGAAGATTGGGGAAGCGGCTTGCGGGCGCGTGGGGGCTGGCCCCCTAGCGGCTTTTAGGGCCGGCGTTGCGGGCAGGAACGAGGTCGTTACGAAACTCAGTTTTGGAGATCGTCGGGTGGCTGCGATTATTCTCCCTAAGGATCAACGAACCGGAGAATGCGCGTACCGCGGCTGCGCTCTATCAAGCCTGACGCAGCACTTCTGTCAGCTTGGTTGCGCCCAGCACATTTGTGATGCGTTTCAGGTTATATGCCATCGTCGCCAGGCCTATTTCGATCTTTGCACCGGACAACCCGCGCATCAACAGACGAGGATGTCCGAAGATGCGGTACTTGATTGTCGCGAAGGGATGCTCGACCGTGGATCGTCGCAGCCTCATCGCTTCTGGGGTCACCCTGTCCTGCATCCGATTCAACGCCTCTTCATATAGGTGCCGTGCCAACCCGCGTCGGGGAGCCTGTGTACAGCGTGCCTTCAGCGAACAGGTGCCACAGTCGCTACTCGAAGCCCTATACATGATGTAGCGGTCCTTTTTATTAGTGTTCTTGCGCAGTAACCTTCTGTCGGCAGGACAGACATACGTATCGCTATCAGGTTCGTAGCGGAATTCCTCGCGGCCGAACAGCTTGCCATCGCCTTGATTGTTGACTGTACGCATGACGGGAACGTGCGGGATCATGCCTGCCGCTTCGCATTGAGCGAACTGCTCCCCATTGGAGTAACCCGCGTCCGCCACTATTTGAAAATTATTCACTCCCAGTGCCTTCTTTGCAGCCTCAGCCATTGGCCGGAGACAACGAATATCAGAGGCATCTAGCACGACGGCGTGTGTCACGATTAATGCGTGTTCCGTGTCAACGGCAGTCTGAATGTTGTAAGCCGGAAGAGCTTGCTGACGTACCAGCATGTAGCCCGCTTCCGTCTCTGGATTTTGTCTCAGCTTTTCAAGCGCAGCTTGTACGGCATTGGGATCGACGTCCGTTTGTAGCTCTTGGTCGGCCTTCTCCAGGCTGTCGAGATAGCGCCGTAGGGAAAGTCTTTCGCGAACGGTGTCAATGCTCGCCACAGCGCGAAACTTCGAGCCGTCGATGGCGATCCACTCGCCACGAATAAGTCCGCAGCTCTTCGCAAAGCGGACAAGTTCCGCGCCTGCTGCCGTAACCGCGTCGCGGTGCATTCGACGGAACTCGGCGATGCTTTTATGGTCCGGATAGAGGCGACCTAAAAGACACATCAACTCCACATTTCGGCGACACTCGGCTTCCAGGCGTCGCGATGAGCGGATCTGATTTAGGTAGCCGTAAAGATACAGCTTCAGCAGATCGCGTGGATCATAGCCAGGTCGTCCTGTCTCAGCGGCCTGAGCGCGCTCGAATCCGAGCTCTGACATGTCAAGCTTTGCGACAAAGGCATCAATAACGCGGCAAACATGATCGGTTGGTACAAAGTCTTCCAGTAATACTGGAAAGAGCGTTCCCTGATTTCGTCCGTCGCCTTTGATGTAACCCATACGAAAAAGCCCCGCTTTCACAAAGGCATCTTCTCACGTGTCCCTTCTTAAAAAGAGTGTTTCTGTAGACACCATGTCACGCTCTGCGAAAGTCTTCGAATCGGATTTGTGACGGACGAGCGGTCGTCGGCCTAGAGTGAATATAAATATCCTGAGGGAGCAAGACTGCGCAGACCAAGCGGTAGCTATTATCGATTTTCCCGAAGGGGAAAAGAAAAGATTCTCCTTCAGTTGTGACCACCAAGTTCGGGAGGGATATACCCGAAGAGCCTGAGCCGCTCGCTTTCACGATCCAAGGATCGCCCTCTCCCACGCAGCAAATCCTTCAGCGACAACTCACCACATGCTTGCCCAGTTGTTCGGTCCACGACCGGTAGTGTTTCTAAGCCCTCTGTGGCCATGATCTCTGCGGCACCTCGCGTTGTCGAATCTGCGTAAGCAAATACGCTTGAGAGAGGGACCTTCAAGGCGCCCACTGCAAGCGGCGACATAACCTCTCTTACGAGGACAAGTTCGAGCGGATCGACACCATATTCGCGAGTCAGATGGTAGCCTCGTCGGCTAAGCTTTTCCGTCAGGATTGATCGGGGCATCACGAGAGCTGTGACGAGGTAGGACGCAACGCAGGCGACTGCTAGAGGCAGCAAGGCGGGCAGACAATGAGTAACCTCCAAACTAAACAGAATGGCAGTAAGCGGCACACCAAGCGATCCTGCAAGCATTGACCCCATGCCGATCAAAGCCCAGAATGCTTGAGTCTCGGCTGGGGCCTGAGCCAGATGCCCCGCCATTGCGCCTACGGCTCCGCCGATCATGAGCAGCGGGGCGAGTACGCCTCCGGAGGTTCCTGAGCCTAAGGAGAAAGCCCACATGAGCGACTTTGCGATTAAGATTCCGACGATAAGTCCGATGGGTGCGTTACCGCGAAGCAGCTCTGCGATGTTGTCGTAGCCGACTCCGAGGCCCCGCGGGAAGAAAAGGCCTCCGACGCCAATGCCGATGCCGCCAATTGCGGGCCACCACATCCAGTGGAGATGTAAGTGCTCGAAGAGATCCTCAAAGGCGTACATCATGCGGCTCATTCCGGCAGAGACGAGGCCCAGGAAAGCACCCAGGAAGAGAGCTCCGATGACAAACAAGACACGCGGAGTGTCGGCCAGAGTTGGCATGTGAAAGAGTGGCCCAGCGCCAAGCCAATAAACACGGAGAAGCGCTGCCGTGGCACTAGCAATTGCTACGGGAACCAGGCTGCGTGGCCGCCATTCAAAGAGCAGGAGTTCCACTGCGAGGAGAATCGCAGCGACCGGTGTGGCGAAGGTTGCGGACATGCCTGCGGCTGCTCCGGCGACCAGAAGAGTGGTTCTTTCTGCATCGGTCACGTGCATCCATTGACCGATGAGCGATCCAACGGCTCCGCCGGTCATGATGATGGGACCTTCCGCGCCAAAGGGACCGCCCGAACCAATTGCGATTGCCGCTGAGACAGGTTTAAGAACGGCGATCTTGGGGTCGACCTTGGCGCGGTGAAGGAGGATCGCCTCGATTGCTTCAGGTATGCCGTGACCGCGTATCTTGTCCGAACCAAAGCGGGCCATGAGGCCGACGATCAATCCTCCTACGACGGGAACCACAACCATCCAATATCCAAGAGGGCTTCCGGCTGGAGAGACGGATGTGATGCTGAAGCGATGGTAGTAAAAGAGGTTCGTCGAGACCGCGATACAACGCAGCAGAAGAACAGCCAGCAAAGTTGCGCATACGCCGATGCCAACTGAGACTCCGGAGAGTAACCAGACCCGCTTGTCGACCGTAAAATCCCTGAGAACTGATGGTTCAGACTGCAAGAGTGCCTTCTTTCATCGGTGCGGTGCGGCTGCCGCAAGCGGCTTTAGCTTTATTTTTGAATGCGCGTAAGTGCCTGGATGAGGCTTGGGGCGAGCTCGCGCAGTTGCTGAGAGTGAACGTCGGAGAGCCGGCGAAGTGCGCGGTTGCCCTCGGCTGTCAGCTCCAGCACCACATACCTGCGGTCGGTGGGGTCTTGAGTCCGGCGCAGGAGACCGGCGAGTTCGCAACGCTTGCTGAGTTCAACCGCGGTATGGTGCCGGAGACAGAGCACCTCGGCGATGTAACCGATGGTAATAAGAGTGCCGTCGGGAGCACCGGCGATCTGCAAGAGGAGTTGGTGTTGCTGTGGCTGCAGACCGGCTTCCGAGGCGGCTTGCTCGCTGAATTGCAAAAAACGCCGAATCTCACGACGGAATTTAGCCAGATGTTGAATGTCATCGCGTTCAGTGGTCATAGACAAGGGCTTCGTTCTATATATATCGTAACACGATATAATGTTCCATGAATGGACGACCTTCGTCGTGAGCAGCCTCAAGGCCTTCCATCCTGCCACCGTTGTGTCGAATGGGGTGCCCGATGAATATATATTTGCTGGCTTTTTGTTTAATCCCGCTCATTGGGATGATTGGCGCTGTAGTAATTCTGGTCAGGGACAAGAGGGTTCGCGATCATCATCACCATTCTGGTCTTCGGAGATAGTGACCGGGTGCGTCACCGACTAGCCATGGCTTAGCCGACTGTTTACAAGTGGTCGTTGACCGATGCTGATATCCCAAGCCAGGGAGTTTCGTAACAGCCTCGAACGCGCCCGCATTCCAGTCTGCCGCCACCGCGAGAACCGGACATGGAGCGAGACGAACTAGTTGCTCGGCGATGCTTCCCACAACGACCGGCCCGGCGCCGTGCCGGCCTTCTGTACCAATCACGATCAGGTCCGCTTCGTGTTTCCGTGCAAGATCCAGGAGCATCTCCGCAACCGCCCCCTGCAGAAGCTCGGAATGACTCCGTATACCCTCTCGGGACAAGTCATCGGTCATCTTGTCCAAAGCCGCACGCGCCTCTTCGGGCATTCCACGCAGCACACGGCCGGGAACGTGGCCCACCGAGGCGTAATCGAGCGGATCGAGGCAGTAAGCCAGCACCATGCGCGCACCATACGCGGAGGCAAGCTTCTGGGCATATTCAAGCGCCGCTTGCGAGCGGCCATCCAGATCGGTCGCAACGACAATCGTCTTTAAGCCGGTTTCGAAGCCCATGAGAGCCCCTCCTGACAGGCGGTGCCTTTTGAGAAATGTCACTCCACCGCGTTGCGGTGATTGCCCCATCCCGATGCACTTCGCTCATGCCTGTTGGATTTTGAGTCTGCTCTGCAAGCCAAACCCCGGCAGTGACATCTTTCACCCGCCGCTGTGATTTGCGTCACAGGGCGGGAATCGAGA
>JAATFF010000090.1 GCA_015655335.1 Lysobacterales bacterium
ACGTCCAATCGCGCCACCTGATCGGCGTTGTGAAGTGTCGCGTTGGTCACCGTAACACCCGCCACTTGTACGGGCGTAAGGCGCGCTACGGGCGTCGCCGCGCCGGTGCGACCGATCTGGATTTCGATCGCATCGACTGTGGTGCTTTGCTCCTGCGCGGGAAATTTGTGCGCAATCGCCCAACGCGGCGCACGCGCCACGAAGCCCATCTCCCGCTGACCGGCATAGTCGTCCAATTTGTAGACAACGCCGTCGATGTCGTAAGGCAGGCCGTCGCGCTTGGCGCCAATGCGTCGAAAATACGCAATCAGCCCGTCAAAGCCCTTGGCGACATCCACCTCGGCCGAAACCGGAAAACCCCAATCGCGCAGTTTCTGCAGGGTCTTGGAATGAGTGGAAGGCAGCACTTTGCCTTCGACAGCGCCTACCGCATAAGCAAAAAAACTAAGTTTGCGTTTAGCAGTGATGGCCGGATCAAGCTGTCGCAACGATCCGGCAGCGCCATTACGTGGGTTGGCCAATGGCTTTCCATCATGCTCGCGCGCGTAGGCATTGAACGCTTCGAAATCCTTGCGCAGCATGATGACTTCGCCACGCACTTCCAGCACGCGCGGCCAATCGTCGCCGCGTAAGCGCAGGGGAATCGCACGCACAGTACGCAGATTGGCGGTGACATCCTCACCCGTTTCGCCATCACCGCGGGTTGCACCTTGCACGAAAACGCCATCTTCATAACGGAGGCTTATTGCGAGGCCATCCAGTTTCGGTTCAACGGAAAACTCTGGATTGCTGCGGCCCAGCGTTTGTTCGATGCGGCGTTCGAATTCGGCGATCTCGCGATAACGCTCACGTTCATTGCCTCCGTCCTGCTCGAAGGCGTTACTGAGCGAGAGCATCGGCAGCGCGTGTCGCACTTCGGCGAAACCGCCATGCGCGCGCGCGCCGACACGGCGGGTCGGCGAATCGGGGGTTGCCAAATCCGGGTGTGCAAGCTCTAGCGCTTCTAGCTCACGCATCAACGCATCGTATTCGGCGTCGGTTATCTCCGGATCGTCGAGGACGTGATAGCGATAATTGGCATGATCAATGCGCTGGCGCAAATGATCGACGCGTTGTGCCGGCAAAAGGGATGCTGACGGTTTGCTCATGCTTGAAGTGTAACGATTCAGAGGGTGGTGGATGGTGGTCTCGACGGCATGCACGGGGCGCTGCAAACATCGCGCTGTCTCGTTGCTACCGACTCGCGCGGCAGCTGTTTTCCCAGAGTTTCATGAAACGCGGCTGACTCCAACTCGGCCGGCGCCGACCCAATAACTGCCATAGCAGGTATCATAACGCGCATGCCCTCGCCTTCCGCCGCCGCCTCCGCTACCGCTTCCGCGGTCTCGGTGGGTATGGGCAACATCTCTTCTCGCGAACGCTATAGCGGCCTGATTTGGCTGGTTTCCGCCGCATTCTTCATGCAAGCGCTCGATTCCACCATCGTCAACACCGCCGTGCCTGCCATGGCCACTGCTCTGGGCGAGACGCCGCTGAACATGCGCAGCGCGCTGACCAGCTATGTGCTGACCCTGGCCATCCTGATTCCCGCCAGCCCGTGGTTGTGCGATCGCTTTGGCACGCGCCGGGTGTTCGGTGTCGCTATCAGCATCTTTGCCATCGGTTCCCTACTCTGCGGGATCTCGCAGACGTTGCCCGAGCTGGTGATGGCGCGTGTGCTGCAAGGCTGTGGTGGCGCGGCGCTGATGCCGGTAGGTCGTTACGTCTTGGTGCGCACTATCGACAAACGCGACTTCGTGCAGGTCATGAGCACGGTTGCGACGTTTGGATTGCTCGGCTCGGTGCTGGGCCCGCTACTTGGCGGCGCCCTGGTGGAGTACACCAATTGGCGCCTGATCTTTCTGCTTAATGTACCGGTTGGCATCGTTGGCTTCTGGCTCAATCTTCGCGAGATGCCGGAATATCGCCTCGATACCGCCAACCGTTTTGACCTGCTCGGCTTTCTGCTTTTTGCGGGGGCCTCAGCGTTGCTGCTCGCTGCCTCCGAATTTGCGGCCGACGAAAACATCCGATGGGTGCAGATGGGAGCGTTGGTGCTGGCCGCCATCGGTTTTGGCGCCATGTACGTCTGGCATAGCCGCCGTACCGCTCATCCCGTCGCGGATCTCAGCCTGTTGCGCGTGCGCAGCGTCTGGGTATCGCTATCGGGTAATTTGCTTACGCGGTTGGGCGTAAGCGGCATGTTCTTGTTGATCGTGTTGTTCTTGCAGGTGGGCTGCGGTTGGTCGCCGCTCATGGCCGGTCTGATGATGGTGCCGCAGGCGCTTGGCTCGATCAGCGCGAAATGGCTAGTGAATCGCCTGCTGATACGCTTCGGCTATCGCCGCCTGTTGTTTGGCAATACGCTGATCGTGGCGTTGCTATTGGCCATGTTCGCTCTGCTTGGTCCACATACGCCTATGGGGCTGATCGCGCTGCTGGTCTTCGTATACGGCGGGTTTATGGGTATGCAATACACCGTCATGAACACGCTGATCTATACCGACTTGGATATCAAGCACGCTTCGATGGCTTCGTCGATGGCCTCAACCACCCAATACCTGTCGATGAGCTTTGGTATCGCGCTAGCCACCCTGGCGATGCAAACACTACTGCACGGCCAAGGCAATGCGGCCTATGTGGTTGCATTCCGCTGGACGGTGATCTTGCTGGCCGTTATCACCGCGGTCGCTAGCCGTGTATTTGCACGGCTGGACAAGGCTCCCACAGTCACCGTGTCATCTCCTTCCTAAGCAGGTAGCATGGCGACCATGCTCATGATCGACGGATTCCGACCATGCACCATGCCAATGAAATTCTGTTCTCTCTATTTATCGTCTTCGTCGCCGCACAGATCGGCGCGGAAGTCGCACAACGCCTAAAAATGCCCGGTGTGGTGGGCGAGATCGCCGCGGGTTGCATCATCGGCCCTTCCCTATTGGGCTGGATTACGCCCGAGCAAACCGCCTTGGGTACGCCACTGGACGTGCTATCCGAAATCGGTGTGGTGTTGCTGTTGTTTTCCGTGGGCCTGGAAACGCGACTTGAAGACCTGAAGAAGGTCGGCAAGTCGGCCATGTTTGTCGGCGTCCTCGGCGTACTGCTGCCGTTCGGCATGGGCACCTTCTGGGCGCACGCGAGCGGCTATCCCTGGGACAAGTCGCTGTTTGTTGCGGCCGCGTTCGTTGCAACATCTGCAGGTATCACCGCGCGCGTATTGCAGGAATTGGGCGTGCTGCAGCGGGTGGAAAGCAAGGTGATCCTGGGCGCTGCTGTGATCGACGATATCCTTGCGATGTTACTGCTAGGGGTTGTCGTGTCACTGCAGGGAGGCGAAGGCTTCAATCCTTCCCATTTGGTGCTGGTGTTGGCGGGCGCGATCGGCTTTATCGCGGTGATCGGCTGGGGTGGCACACGCGTCATGCGCTGGAATTCGACCTGGCTCGATAAGCCTCGGAGTGTTTACTCGCCCTTATTGATTGTGCTGGCGCTATGCCTAGGACTGGCTTACGTGTCGACACTGTTCGGACTTGCCGCGATCATCGGCGCTTTCCTTGCTGGCATGATCGCTTCCGAAACTCGCCAGCAACACACATTGGAAATCCAGTTTCAACCGTTGCTCGCGTTGCTCACGCCATTCTTCTTCGTGCTTACCGGCAGCAAAATCGACCTGCACCAACTCGCCAATGCCCATGCGTTGATCGCATTGACTGTCGTGACATTGATTGCCATTGTGTCGAAACTGTTTGGTGGCTTCCTTGGCGCGTTGTCGCTGGGGCGCAGAGGCGCGGCTATCGTTGGCTTCGGCATGGTGCCGCGAGGAGAAGTGGGTGTCGTGATCGCCAGCCTCGGTCTCGCTGCTGGCGTATTCAACGACCAGATGTACGCCATCATCGTGGCGATGTCGCTGCTGACGGCGATGATAACGCCGCCAGTACTTGCGTGGCTTTTACGCGGTGCGGCAACCCCTCAGCCGAGCGATACGTGATGAGCCACGCATGCAACGCGTGATGTGGCAGGATTTACGGCCGTGGTGAGGCGGTTGCTGCAGATCGCGGTCGCATCAGCGCAGCGTACAGCGCCGGCATAACTAGCAACACCAGCGGCACCTGCACCAACAGGCCGGCAATGATGGCAACGGCCAGAGGTTGCTGCATTTGCGAGCCGGTCCCTAGCGCCAACGCCAGCGGCGACAAGGTTAGAATCGCCGCCAACGTGGACATCAGAATCGGGCGCGTGCGGTGTTGCGCGGCGGCGAGCAATGCTTCGTGCAACGGCAATTCGGCAGCGGCATCTTCCAATTCGGAAAAATAGAAGATCGCCACTTCCGTCACGATGCCCACAATCATGGTCATGCCCATCATCGCGGAAATGTTGAGCTCGATGCCGGTGACCCACAGGCCGATGAATACCGCGCCGATGGCCAACAGCGGCATCGCCAGGATCGCCAGCGCCACGCGGAAGCTTTCGTACAAGAACAGAAGTAGCGCAAACACCAACGCGATGGCAGCCAACAACACCACGGTCAGGCCACGGAATGCTTCCTGCTGTTGTTGGTACAAACCGCCGAGCTCGTAGTACATGCCTTTGGGCAACAGATCGGGTTTGGCCAGCATCGCTTTCACATCGTCGATGGTCGCGCCCATGCTTCGACCACTGATGCGACCAGTGACTGCCACCATGCGCTTGAGATTATTTCGCGTAATTTCCGGCTGGCCTTGCACGACCTGAAGCGTGGCGATCTGCGACAACGGCAGCAAATGGCCATCCGCCGCGCGAATGGGCAACGCCGAGACTTGTTCCAGATGTCGATACGACGAGCCCGGCAAGCGCACGCGCACACCCACCACTTTACCCTCGGCGGGCAGCTGCGCAGCGACGGTACCATCGATGGCGGCTGTGACCTGATCGGTAACCGCAGCCGGATCCAGGCCCTGCAGTGCAGCCTTGACCGGATCCACTGCCATGGTCAACGCATCGCCGGCTGGATTGATGCCGTTAAGCACGCCGTTGACGCCTTTGATCTTGCCCAGCGCATCGGCAACGCCTTCGGCCGTTGCATTGAGTTCATCGGCGTTGTCGCTATAGAGCTGAATCTCGATCGGCTCGGGGACCGCAACCAGATCGCCGATCATGTCCTCCATCAATTGCGATACGTCGACGTCGAGACCAGGAACTTTTGCCTGAGCATCCTTGCGGATGTCGTTCATCACCTCTTCGGTGGATGGACGCGAACCGCTTTTCAGTCGAACAAAAATATCGCCCGTGTTGGCCTCGGTCAGCCCGTCGCCCAACTGCAAACCGGTACGTCGGGAATACGTATCCACATAAGGATTAGCCCGGATGATAGCTTCGACCTGATTGAGCAGACGCCCCGTTTCCTCCAGCGACGTGCCCGGCTTGGAGATGTAGTCGAAGGTAAAGCCGCCCTCGTCCATGGCTGGCATGAAACCAGTACCGACACGACCATAGGCCAATGCGCCCAAGGCAAGCAGCGGCACCACCAGCAGCAGCATCCACATTGGGCGTTTTAGCCAACGCTGCAGCACGTTTTGGTAACTGCGCATTACACGTTGTGAAAAACGGTTCGGTGCATGGTCGGCAATATGCTTCCGATCGAGCAAACGCCCTGAAAGCAGCGGCACCACGATCCATGTCAGCAGATAGGAAATAACCAGGGCGCTAGCCATGGTCAAAGACAAGGCCTTGAAGAACGCACCGGTCACGCCGGTGAGAAAGGCGAGTGGCAAAAAGATCACGACAGTCGCTGCGCTGGAGCCAGTGAGTGGCCGGGTGAATTCCCACGCCGCGTGCGCAATGCGTTCGTGAACATCGCCAGTCGCATCGCGCAGTCTGCGCATGATGTGTTCCAGCATGACGATCACATCGTCAATGATCAGACCGACGGCGGCCGCCATGCCCCCAAGCGTCATCATATTGAAGCTCATGCCGAGCAAACGCAGCAGCAAAACCGTCATCGCAAGGACGGCCGGCACAACAATCAGCGCGACAACGATCACACGTGTATTGCGCAAAAACACGAACAGCACCAGGCCAGCCAGAACGATGCCGACCAGGATCGCGTCGCGCACACTTCCCGCGGCACCGGTCACCAACTGCGACTGGTCGTACCAGTTGGCTAGCTTCACGCCAGGCGGCATCTGCGGCGCGTATTCCTGCAGCCGCTGCTTCACGTCGCGAGCAATTTGTACGCTGTTACCGTCCGGCTGCTGGAAAATCTGCATCAGCACAGCATCTTGTCCGTCGGCCGTAACACGGATCCATTGCGGTACGTGACTGAGCGTTACGTTCGCGATATCGCCCAGGTTTACTACGCCATGACTGTCTGACCGAACAACGATGTCCCGCAACGCTGCAACGGTGCCAGGCTGATTGTCAGCCAACAGCAGATACAGCTTGTAGTGGTCGGAGACGTGCCCCATGGCCTGAATCGTTGCCGCATGCGTGACAGCCGTCGCGACGTCGACGAGGCTAAGATCCTGCGCGCGTAATCGTTCTGGATCTACATCGGCATGAAATTCCGCCACCTCGCCGCCTTGCACGCCTACATGCGCGACGCCAGGGATGCTGCTCAGCAAGGGGCGTAGCTGATATTGCGCCAAGTCATACAGGGCGCTCGGCGACAACGTATGCGAACGCAGGCTGTAGGCGAGCATGGGAAAGGTCGTCGGGTCCATGCGCCGACTGGTGAGCTGCGTGCCAGGTGGCAGATCGGGCAGCACCTGACTTGCCACAGCATTAACGTCGCCCAGCGCGCGGCTCATGTCGGTGCCCCAGCCGAAGGTCACCTCGATATCCGCACTGCCTCGGCTGGTCGTCGAACGCACGTCGCGCACGCCCGGCACACGCCGTAGCGCATCTTCGATCGGCGTGGTGACTTCGATCGCCATTTGGTCTGCGGGGCGGTCGCCGGCATCCAATGCAAGCTGCACGCGCGGGAACGCGACATTCGGAAACAAGGCAACCGGCATGAACACCGTGCTGGCGACGCCACCGATCGCCAACATCGACACGAGAAACAACAGTGAACGCCGATGGCGCTGCATCCATGCAGTAATACTCACTTGGCCGGCTCCTGCTGCTCGCGCACCGCATCGCCATCGTTCAATTCGTAGCTGCCGAGCACGATGATGCGCGTTTTGTCGTCGAGCGCACCCTGAACGCCCACGATGTCGCCTTCGGGATGCTTCAACGTCACATCGATGCGCTTGGCGTGGTCGTGATCGACGGCGAAGACATAGTCGCCCTTGTCATCATGCAGCACTGCGTCACGCGGCAATCCCCATGCTGTATAGCTTGCGGTCTCAATGACGGCTCGCACAGCCGCTCCAGCGATCACATTGGCACCTACGCTTGAGGGGAGTTCGACTTGCAACGGCAACAGATGCGTCTGCGCGTCGATCGCCCGGCCCACCATGATGAGTTGACCATTCATCACCTCGCTGGCGCCGTAAACCCCCTGGATCTGCACGGCCATACCGGGCTTGAGGCGCAGGCCATCTTCTGGTTGCACACCGAGGCGCGCGATCAACCCATGCGACGGAGTGAACGACAACAAGGGCGCATCGGTCTGAAAGCGATCGCCGAGGTTGACATTCAACGCCGTCACCACGCCGTCGGCCGGAGCACTGATGACTTCCTCGGCAGACCCGCCACCGAGCGCACGCTGCGCGTCCAGTCCAGCCTGCGCATCGTCTAGCGCTTTCCGCGCAACGGCGAGTTGCGATTGGGTGGCCAAGTGTTGCGCAACCATTTGTTGGGTGCGCTTCCATTCGCCTGTGGCCAGTTCCAGCGCACTTTGTGCTTGCCTATACGCATTGCGTGCTGCCGGATCCGGGGCGATGCGCAATAGCGGCTGTCCGCGCCGCACCGTCTGTCCGGCTGCACTATCAGCGCCAGTCACTTGTCCGCCATGACCCAGACTAATCACCGTTGCACGATGCGGATCACCAACGGCGCTGCCCCATGCCTGGATCGTGTCATGAAATATCTGGCTTACCGGCGCGGTGGTGGTCACCAGGACCTGACCGCTGACGTCCGATGCATCGTCGTCATCGGCGGCACCGCCACCAGCGCATCCGACCAATACGGTAAGCAACGCCACCAGCGTGACACGCATCAGGAGAAATCGATTCATGGCTTGGACGTCGATGCAGAAGATGGTTGAAGATCGGAATCGCCAAGCAGCGTCTCCAGCGCGATCGCCTGTTGCGATTGCTGATCGCGTGCTGCGATGAAATCCATGTCGGCGCCAAGCGCACTGGCGCGGATAGAGAGATAAGTCGGCCAGTCGAGCAGCCCTTTTCGCCACGCGGCTTCGGCAT
>JAATFF010000139.1 GCA_015655335.1 Lysobacterales bacterium
AGATCAGAAAACGAGTGCAGCTCATCGATATCAAACAGAACACTTTGCAGGGACACAAAAAAATCCGGCCTTCAACACGTGAAGACCGGATTCTTGGGATGCCTTGGCTACGATGCAATGCTTAAGTGAACAGCATTACGCCGTGAGGCGGGCTTTTTGCATAGAAGGCGCAGCGCACCTTAGGGTTGCAGAGATCGGCTAATCGGCCACTACGGTTCCTTGGTGATAGACGATTTTCCACCCCTGCGCCGTACGCCGCCAAACCGTGGCGCGTCGCGTGATGCGTTCGCCTTGCTTCAGGGTGTAGGTCAGCAAGTAATTGTCGGCGGCGATTTCCATGCAATGAAAACCGCTGGTCTCCCAGACATCGTCGGTGGGATGTTTGAAGCGCTCTTCCAGCACATCGAGTACGTACTGGCGGCCGTAGCGACGACCGGATGCGCCCACTTCCCAGTAATCGGGCTCGGTCATCGCCTCGAAGTCGTGACGTGTCGTTCCGAACTCAGGGCGATGAAAGATCGGTTCGCGCTGCTGCAGCTCGTCGAGTATGGGCTGCAGCCGGATGTCGGTGACCAGGTCAGGTTCCATCGTTTGTTTGCCGCCGCTGTGTTGCGATGGAGCATAGCGATGAAGCCGCTCCATCGCGTCGATCCTCCGGTTGCGGGCGTCCATGCCCGCGATCGTTCCTTAAACCGGCGACGGATTGCGTTCCTTGAAACCGCTTTGATGCCAATAGGGATAAACCGGCGTCACGACGCTGGCGGCATCGAGCTTGGCGACCTGCTAGGCGGTGAGATTCCAACCGATGGCACCGAGGTTTTGCCTAAGCTGTTCTTCGTTACGTGCACCGATCACCACAGTAGAAACCGTCGGGCGTTGCAGCAACCAGTTCAGGGCGATCTGTGGGATCGTTTTGCCGGTTTCCTTGGCGATGTCGTCGAGGGCATCGATCACCCGGTACAGGTATTCGTCGCTTACCTGCGGCCCCATATCGCCCGTTTTGTGCAGGCGACTGGTGGCGGGTAGTGGTTGGCCGCGCCGAATCTTGCCCGTAAGGCGTCCCCAACCCAGCGGACTCCCGACCACCGCACCGACACCTTGATCCAGTCCCAGAGGCATCAGCTCCCATTCGTAATCGCGCCCGATCAGCGAGTAGTAGGTTTGGTTTGCGACATAACGCGAATAGCCGTAGCGGTCGGATACGCTAAGTGACTTCATGAGATGCCAGCCGGAAAAATTCGACACGCCCAGATAGCGGATTTTGCCGGCACGTACCAAATCATCCAGCGTGGAAAGCGTTTCTTCCACGGGTGTCATCGCATCGAAGCCGTGCAACTGGAACAGATCGATATAGTCGGTGCCCAAGCGCTTGAGCGCAGCTTCGCAGGACTGAATCAGGTGATAGCGCGACGAGCCCACATTGTTGGGTTTATCGTCGAAGCGAAATGTCGCCTTGGTCGAAATAAGCACCTGATCGCGCCGGCCCTTGATCGCTTCACCCAACACCGATTCGGCCGCGCCGGAGGAATAGATGTCCGCGCTATCGAACATCGTGACGCCGGCCTCCAGGCAGATATCCACCAATCGGCGCGCTTCCGCCACGTCGGTGGTGCCCCACGCGCTAAAAAATTCGCCTTTGCCGCCAAAAGTACCCGTGCCAAAGCTCAGTACCGGCACCGTGAAGCCCGATGCACCCAAACGTCGATATTCCATTGCAAACATCCTCTCGGTTGATGGAGGAACAGGTCGCAAGCGACCCCAACCTCAAGTCATAACGCGACAGGCGTCGAATACAAGTCGATTCGGCGTGGTTTTAGAGAATCGTGCAAGAAATAAGGCCATCCAGGCAGGGTGTACCGGACAGATCGCGGCACGCCCGAAACCGGCCTGCCTGCCGGAAGGCCAGCTAGGGGAGAGGCGTGCCCGGAAATGCGGCAGGGTTCCGCACTCGGCTAACTAGACTTTGCATCCATTTCGTAACCTATGTTAATAACAATAGTGCCAATGGAAAGCTTGGCGCGTCTAAACGTCCTAGGGGAAATCTAATGTTTCGACACTCTTTGCGAGTGCGCCTGTTGTTGCCCGTGCTGGCACTCGTCGTGGCGGCCGTTATCGTGGTGGCCATCGTGCTGGCCATGCTGGAAGCAAGCCGGGTGAAGGACGACGCCTCGGCCTCGATCAAGGGCCAAACTTCCGCCTTGCAGAGCCTCTTTGCGGTGACGCGGTCGGTCATGCTGGATCGCGTTCAAAGCTCGATGCACTTGCTGCGTCAAGATAGCGATGTGCTCGGCGCACCCAGTGCAGGTCCGGAAATTACCGTATCGGGCCATAAGGCCAACGATTTACTGTTCGGTGGCAAACCGCAGGGCAATAACTTTCAGCTTGTCGATGGCGTGACCGCGACGATGGATGGCACCGCGACGCTTTTCTCAAGCTCGGGGGATGACTTCGTGCGTGTGTCCACCAACGTCAAGAAGGACGATGGAACGCGCGCTACGGGCACCTTGCTGGATCCGCATGGCCCCGTCATTGCGGAAATTCGCAAGGGCCTGCCGTTCTATGGCGTGGTGGACATCCTCGGCAACCCCTACGTGACCGGCTACGAGCCCATCTACGACGGCACCCATCCCAAACCCATCGGTATTTGGTACGTCGGCTATAAAACCGACCTGCAATCGCTCGATTCGGTCATCAGCGACAGCCATGTACTTAGTTCCGGCTTCATCGCCCTGTTCGATAGCAAAGGCAAGCTGCGTTTTTATTCAAAGACAGGCGCGACGACGGCCCCTGCCCAGATCGAAAAGGTGGCCCAAGAGCAGCCCTCGGATTGGAGCGTGGACAAGCAGGATGTACCGGGATGGGGCTTTACGCTCGTTTCTGCCTACCCAAGAAGCGACATCAACAGCGTGATCGTGCGCCAATCCTTCTGGATCGGCATCGTCGGTTTGTTGATTTGTCTGCTTTTGCTGGGGCTGCAGTCGGTTCTCATTTGGAATCGCGTGCTTCAACCGATTCAGCATTTGACATCCGTCGCGGACCAGCTGAGCGTAGGCAAGTGGGATCAAACCATCAGCGAAGTCGATCTGAAGGATGAAATCGGTACCTTGGCCCGGGCCATCGCGCGCCTCTCGAACAGCGTACGATTGGCTATGGATCGGCTCAGCAAACGCTGAAACGACTGACCACGCGTCCCATGCGATAACTGTTGAGAGAAACAAGGATGGTGAGTGAATTTCGTCCCCTGATTGAAGTTCTGCGTGAGCTGAAAGCTCTGACGCAGAAGAAGACTTCGGGGTATTTTTTTATCGCCACCGAAAGCAACAACTCGTCCACGATCCGCCTAAGCAACGGCAAGATCGAGGACGTTGTGTTCAGCAGGTATCGCAACGACGAAGCCGTGCAGCAGTTATCCAAGGTCACTGCTGCACGTGCACGATTCCAGCCCGGCGCGATCAGTTCAACGGGCGGCAGTGCATCGTTGAGCGAAGCCGCCCTGCAATGGCTGCTGGGCGGTTTCGAGAAAGATCCATCCGTGCGAGTGCCCGCAAAGCCCGAAGCTAAGCCCATCACGCCAAGCGCAGCTCCCCCAGCGAGCATGCCGCCTGCGCCAAAGGCGACGCTTCTACCGAGCACTGCATCCAAGGTCAGCGGCCCGACGCAACGCGAGATCGTGGAGGGTGTGGCGCTGAATTATTTCGGTCCCATCGCACCTTTGCTGTGCGATGAAGCGTTTTCCAGCTCCAGTGACATCGAGCAAGTTTTGGCACAGATCGCATCGAACATGTCGACAGCCGACGAATCGGCGCGTTTTATCGCCGAGGCACATGCGGCTCTTGCTAGCGAGAAGTGAGAGAGCCGCAACAAGCGAGAAAAGGTCAGAGTCATTTTCCGAGCACGACTCTGACCTGTACTTCAGTGGCTAGCGATCCAGCTTTCCCCAATCTCTTCGAAGCGCACATGCGCCGCTTCGGTAGAGCCCGCACTCATTTCCATAAGTGTTTCGACACCTTTCAGTGCAAGCGTCAGTGCGCGTGTGTCGACGCAGGGCGAGAGCTGCAGTGCATCCCGCATAAGTTGGACGATGCCTTGGGCACGTTCCAACAAGATGTAGGAATCGTCCAGCAAGGCAAGCGGGTTGCCGATGGGGGCAGGGTAGTAACTGGTGTTGAGGGTGAGCCAGGCTCCTGGGGCTTTCTCTTTCATCGAACGCTCCTTTGCGCGATGGGATAGACCGCCACCCGCAACAGCGCGGGTGGCGTGTGGTGCGGCAAAATATAACAACATGGAGTATAACAAGATGGAGTAATCCATCTTGTTGTTTAGCGTCGCTTCATCACTGGAGCGCGCTGCATGCCCAAGGGGAAAACCATCCATTCCAAGGAATACCCTCTTTTCCTCCAATTGCTGGTGGAAACAAGGCAGGGGGCGGACTTGACGCAAGCCAAACTGGCTAAAAAAACGGGCTTATCTCAGCCCTACATCTCCGCTGTGGAAAGAGGCGTTCTGAGGCTGGACACCCTGCAACTCAGGACTTGGCTGGCTGGGTGTGGGTCAGACCTGGGGACCTTCGGGGCAGAGCTGGAAAAGCGCCTGAAGACGTTTGAGAGAAAGTCTTCCGCATCCAGCGTCAAAAGGAACCCTAAGCCGTAACGGATTCATGACAACTCCTGAAGAGTGATAATGAAAAAGCAAGACTAATCGGGAAAAGCTTCCAATTAAGGTCTCGTCTTTGTTGCCTGCGCGGTTGCGGGTGACTGCGTTATCGTGCGGTTAGGCTGACTCGACTGTGTAAGCGGTTGAGATTTCGGCACATGCCACGTTGTCCACGCAGTAGTTATCGCTGCCAATAACGTTCCCCCAGCCGCGACCGCTGTGGCAATAGCCGCCCATTTGGTCCACGTTTCAGTTTTTCGCGCTACCACAACAGACGCCGCGCTCAGGTCAGCAGCGCGTTTTGAGGCTTCTGCCGCTATAACACTCGCCTCTGCCGATCGCTGTTCAGCCTCCGCCGCAGCGGTGGAGGCTTTTGCGGACTCCAGCACTGCTTTCATTTGCGCGCGCTCTGCCAATGTTCGATAGACATCTTCTCGTATCGCGAGGATGTCCCAAATAACAGCGGCTGCATGTTTCCCGTTTACATAGGTCGAATAGCTCAAGGTAAGGTTGGCAATATTTCTTGCGCTAAGATAGTCGGAATAGATAGCGACAATTTCATCCGCGATTACCACCGCACGGTGCTCGAAAACTTCCACGGCAGCTTGTGCTATATCGTCGTCACCGTCGGGAATGCGCGGGATGTAGAGCAGGATAAGCCGTTTCGTATCAGCGAGCCGCTGTTCCGTTTCAATAGCAAAGCAATCCATGTCTCGTTGATTCCGGTCAGGCGCATTCGAACTTGCAGCGTCGCCCAAACGACGATTCAGCCGCAGCTCCCAAACACGCTTAATAACTAGCTCATGCTGCCTAAGATTTCCTTCCAAAAATGCGGCGATTTCGTCTTTAGTCACCGAAAATCTCCTAGCGATTTAGATAGGGCGTAACAATTGCCCCCGAGCATCCGTCATCGACCCAAGGCGGCCATGCGGATATCAAGAATAGGGAACCGGATGAACGCAGTAGGCAGCCCGCTTTCTTGATCATTTAATCGATGTATTCCGCCACGATGCTTCCCTCGCGGACTGCCGCTTCTTCGCGCTCCGCCCGTAATCCCTTGCCTTCGAACAGGCGATGCGTGACGTGGAATTCCAGGCGGATTTCGCTCACGGCTGTCAGGTCGAGGCCGCGGTTTTCACCTGGGTCGACCACGATGCGCCACTCCGCGAATGGGCCGACGGCTGCGTATTTTGAGCCGGGCAGGCGGATGTCGCCGCCTTCGCGGATGTCGCGCGTGTCGTAGTTGTAGCGCAGCCGCGTTTGTACCTCGCTGTGGATGAACTCGATCGCCTTGCCCTTGCGGTCAATGATCTTCTCAAGGCCCGAATGCGTCAGGTACACCGAGAGTTCCTTGTCGTTCGTTTTCGCGCCTTTGATCCAAACCCTGGCGCGCTTGATGCGGACGTCGGCCATGCCGGTGAAGGGCGTCTCCTCGATTCCCGATGTCGGGAAGGCGGGCGCAAGCCGGACGATGAGGCGCTTGTTGGTGCGCAACGCTTCCAATGACGCGGTGTCCGTGATGGAGATGACAACACCATCGGCGGTGTCGCTGCGTGGAAAGGCAATGACATCGGCGCCGAATTTCTCTTCGGCATCCTGCAGGTGTTTGACGACTGCATTCGCGCCGCTCTCGAACGCGGACCAGTCGAGATCGGTTTTCGCACCGAGGTTACGAATGCGCTCGAACACGTCGAAGCCGCGATCGAGCGAATAGAACACCGCCGCCTTCCACGTCAGGTACAGCTGTTCGACGCAGAGTTCTTTCGTCGCGTGGAAGACATTGCCGGCGAACGTCGCCAGCTCCACGAGTACCGGGTCGGCCTTGCGCGCGAGCAAGTCTTCCGCCTGTGCACGCTGGGCCTGCGCCTCGGCGCGTTGCGATTTCACGCCGGCCAGGGTAGCCACTTGGGCATTGAACTTCATGATCAGATCGTTACGGGCCTGCACGAGCTTGACGTAATCGTCCATGGCCGTTTTCAGTGCTGCAGCGGATCCGAATTTTTCCAGGTACGGCTTGAGGATCGCGTCAAGCTGCTCCTGGTTGACCAGTAGCTTGTAGGCGTTCGGATCTTTCTGGTCGATGATCAGCGACGCGTTCTGCTTGTACGCGTTGGCAAGGTCGCCGACGTTGTCACCCAGGGAATCGAGCTTGGTGATGGTCTTGTCGATGGCACTGGGCTTGAGTTCGTCTGGAATCGCCGCGTCGACGAGCTTCTTCGCGTCGTGCGCGTAGCCGGAGATCTTCTTGACGGTGGCATCGCCGGTCATGGCCAGCACATCGATGCCCTTCAGCAGCGTATCGAGCGTATCGAGGACGCAGGCGCGTTCTTTTGCCACTTGCTTGAGCTGGGTCTCGAACGCCGCGAGCGCATCGCGCCACTTCTGCAGTTGGGCATTGCACCTTTGCTGTGATGCATCGGATAGCTTGATCAGACTCGCGGCGATCTCGAGTCCGCTTTTCGCCTGTGTATCGAGATCGGCGATAAGCGTGTCGGCCTTTTTGCGGATATCTTCAAGCCCCGCGATTTTTTGTTCGCGCGTTCCTTGTGCGTTGAAGTACTTCTGATAGTCGTCCCGCACGCCTTTAAAACTGGCGACGAACCGGTCGAGGTTCGTGCGATAGGTATCGAGATCGAGACGCGGTGCGAAATTTTCCGGATGTCCCTGTGGATCGAGGCCGCGCGCGATTTGAAAGAGCAGGGCATTTGCGCGCTGGTACGCGGCGTCCAGTTGGGCATCAGAGCGCTTCGTGGCGGAGAGATCCATCACGTAAGCGAGCATGCTGGCGATCTCCTGGCGGTTCTCGTCGTGCACCAGCATGCGCAGCGTTGCGAGGCGCAGGATCATTTGCATCTGCGCTGCCGTGACGCCGCCCGCAAGGTCCGCGGCCGTTGCGCTTCTTTGTTCCGTCGCGACCGCCGGCGTGTTTGCGCCTGCCGCACCGGCGGCGCCATCGTTGCCTTTGCGCCCGGGAGTGCCGGGTTTCGTAGGGCGGCCACCCATATGCTGACCATCGCGACCAGCAGCTCCCCCCGCGGTGCCCGATGTACCGGCGCCTCCCGCGCCGCCGCTTGCGCCATTGGCCCGCACGACCGCAGTCGGAGGCGCGCGCAACGTGCGAACCACGATCTTGCCGGCGGTGCCAGCGGCTCCGCCTGCGCCACCGGTGCCACCATTGCCGCCGTCGCCTCCATTGCCGCCATCGCCGGCCGGGTTGTGGTCCGGATTGCCATTGGAGTCGCCGCCGTTGCCGCCACGGGCGCCGGCCACGGCAGCCTGGGCACCTTGGCCCGCACCGCCGTTTCCGCCATTGGCTAGTAGCGTTATCTGACGTCCGCGCAGCTCACCGGCGAAGATCGTGATATGGCCCGCCGGCTTGCCCGCGATTCCTGCGCTGCCGTGGTGACCATCGATGCCGCGCTCGCCGTTGCCTCCGCGGTTTGTCCATCTCTCATCGCGCCCTGCTACTGGTTGGCGAGGATCCATCGGTTCGGGTGGCGGCGGCGGTCCGCCGGCAGCGCCGCTCGTGTCGAATAACGCGCCTTCTTCGCCTTCCACGACACGGGCGTAGATCGCTATCGAACGTCCCGGCGTCTTGATCGCACCACGCACGATCACGCGATCGGCTCGAATGGTCACGTCATAGTCCGCGGGAATCGTCACGACATCGCCGGACGCCGCTCCTTGAGTAATGACCAATGGAAATGACGCTGACGTGATCGTCAGGCGTTTTTGTTGTTCGTCGACGGAACTTACGAACGACTCACCGAATGCCGGTAAAGACACGTGCATAGAACCCCCTGTAGTCGATGCGATGTCAACGCCGACCATAACAGGTTTACTCGTGAAGACCTGTTGCAGGCGCGAGTGCCACTCGACTGCCCCGAACCGTTCCGCACGGCATCGCAAGGCGTAATATCCGCAAGGTATTGTCGAACTGGCGATGCTCTCCCGGCGTTCTGTCGCCCGGGTGACGTATCGGCAACCATCCACCATCAGGAGAACACCCGCATGCAAACCCACATTCAGGGCACCGTGATGCCCGTGTTGGAAGTGCAGCTTGATCCCAACGAAAGCGTCTTCGCCGAGAGCGGAGAGCTTTCATGGATGACCCAATCGATTCAGATGACCACGCACACCCAAATGGGAGGAGGCGGTGGCCTGTTGGGTATGTTCAAGCGCGTGGTCGGCGGCGGTAGTTTCTTCATGACCGAGTACCGCGCGATGCAGGCACGTGGAGAGGTCGCTTTCGCCACCAAAGTGCCCGGCCACATCGTGCCGGTGTCGGTGAGTCCAAATAACGAATACCTGGTGCATCGTCACGGCTTTCTCTGCGCGACGCCGCAAATCACCATAGGCGTCGGTTTTCAGCAGTCGCTGGGTGCCGGTATTTTCGGCGGCGATGGTTTCATGCTGCAAAAAGTCGGCGGCACGGGTACAGCGTGGCTGGAACTCTCCGGCGAACTTATCCGGAAGGATCTGGCACCCGGCGAAACCTTGCGCGTTCACCCGGGCCACGTCGGTGCGTTCCAGGCGTCTGTGAGTTTTCAGATCACCACGGTCCCCGGCATCAAGAACGCGATCTTCGGCGGCGACGGCATCTTCCTCGCTGCGCTTACCGGCCCCGGAACCGTGTGGTTGCAGACACTACCCATCTCGCGCTTGGCGCATCAGATTGCCGAATATCTACCCAGGGAAGGTGGCAACAGCGGGCGAGCAGTAGTGGGTGGCGGTTTGCTCGGAGGCATCGTGGGCTCGATGCTTAGCGGCGACAACAACTGATTCGCAGCAGAAAATATGAAAACGGGACGGGGTAATTAATTTGGCGCACCGTGGCGCCTCTCAACTAACTCCGTCCCGTTTTCTGTACTTCAGTGGCTAGCGATCCAGCCTTCTCCAATCTCTTCGAAGCGCACATGCGCCGCTTCGGTAGAGCCCGCACTCATTTCCATAAGCGTTTCGACGCCTTTTAGTGCAAGCGTCAGTGCGCGTGTGTCGACGCAAGGCGAGAGCTGCAGTGCATCCCGCATAAGTTGGACGATGCCTTGGGCACGTTCCAACAAGATGTAGGAATCGTCCAACAGGGCAAGCGGGTTGCCGATGGGGGCAGGGTAGTAACTGGTGTTGAGGGTGAGCCAGGCTCCTGGGGCTTTCTCTTTCATCGAACGCTCCTTTGCGCGATGGGATGGCCGCCACCCGCAACAGAGCGGGCGGCGTGATGTGAGACGGAGGTGGGACGAGAAGCCCTGCAATGACGGCTCCGATGAATAGGATGAGGGTGACGTCGGCAATGGGGCTTCCGATGGCGAGTTTTTTCAGATTTTGGAACCCCTGTTCCATGGGGCCGTGTATTTGATATTAAATGAAAAATACTTAAGAAAGTGAAAATGGGTTAAATGAAATTGGGGTAAAGAATCTCTGGGCTCCCAACTAGGACCCAGGCCATGAAAAAAGCATCCGTGCATCGACCACTCCAGGTGGCTTTGGCAGCCCTGCTGCGGGAACTACGACTCAAGACAGGGCTAACTCAGACAGCTGTAGCTGACCAACTAGGCATCGCGCAAACAGCCGTTTCGGACCTTGAGATCAACGAACGACGGCCGGACCTTTTTGTAATCAGTGAACTTTGTGAGCTCTATGGGCAGCCGTCCGTCGACAAACTTCTGGCAGAGGTGAAACGGCGTGCAAAGCGGGATAGAGAGGGGGCGCCCAGGCTCAAACGAAAGGACCGGAAACAGCCGTAACCGCGACGGGCCGTTCTACGACTACCAGCTCGCGACACGACGAGCGATAAGAGCGATTAATGACTGGCGTTTCGCTTAACTACCTCTGTCCCTTTGTTGCTCTGTTGCTCAGGTCTCATTCCAGTAATGCCAGGAGTGCTCGACTCCATGCTTGGGGAACATCAGGTGATCTAGCTGCCGTATCGCATCGCTGAGGATGTTTCCGATGTCTATCCAATCGAACTCCGCCCAGGGGACGCAGCGGCAGGCCGCGCTGTATTTGCGAATGTCCACTGACCGCCAGAAATATTCGATTGAAAACCAGGCCTGCATGCTTTACGCGTACGCGGTCGAACACGAATTAGAAGTTGTGAAGCAGTTCTGCGATGAAGCCAAAAGTGGCCTCACGTTTGAAGGCCGACCGGCCATGCGACAGTTGATCGAGGAAGTCAAAACAGGAAGTTGTGGCTTCAATTTTATTCTTACCTACGACGTCAGTCGGTGGGGGCGTTTTCAAGACGCCGATGAGTCAGCGTACTACGACCACATTTGCAGGCAGGCAGGCGTTCAAGTGATCTACTGCGCGGAAGGTTTTGATGCATATGAGGGGCCAATCTCGTCTGTTTTGAAAAGCCTTAAGCGCACCTTGGCAGCTGAGTACAGTCGGGATCTATCGCAGAAAGTTGCTGACGCTCGTTTACGCATGGGCAAAGCCGGGCTATACACAGGCGGGCAACCTCGATTCGGGCTGCGGCGCGTCGTGATCAACAAGGATGGTGAAGTAGCCGGGACGGTTGAAGGGGGATGTTTTCGCCGCCAGCCAGGCGACCGGCTCGTGGTTCGCCCCGGACCCGAAAGCGAACGAGCCGTTGTCCGGCGAATCTTTCTGCAGTTCACGGAGTCGCGATTCTCCATTCGCGCCATTGTGAGGGGCTTGAACGAAGACCCTATGGCGCAGTTGGGAGGTCGTCAATGGACGTTTGCTATGGTGAGAAATTTGCTGACCGATGAGCGCTATATCGGCAACGTTATTTTCAGAAGTTTCCACCAGCGCGGCCAAATCGAACGTGCAAAGACACCCACACAGATCATTCGGCATGAAGCCGTTTTCGACCCCATCGTTCCGGCAGCTCATTTCCAGGCTGCTATTGAGCGTTTCAGTCAGACAGGCAAGCACCTAGATGATGCAGTCCTGCTCGAAAAACTTAAGAAAGCTCACGCTGAAAATGGTCGGATAGCCACGCGGTTTTTAAGCGGTCGTCACGGGACGCCATCATCTGTCACTTATTCCAAGCACTTTGGTGGCTTGATCAACGCTTACCGCGCTGCGGGCATTGAGCCAAGGCGAAACTACGCGTGGATAGAGCTAAAGGCGGCCAATAAGCTTGACCGCGTAAAAATTATGGGAATTGTTGCTAGCCGCTTACAGGCGCAGGGTCATAACGTTGAGTTGAATTACAAGAACTACATTCTGAACGTCGACGCCGCATGGGGTATGCACATCAAGTTAGTTCGAGCCAAGTACCGCAAAACGGGTTACGAGTGCTGGACATTCTCACTCGTTGATGCTCATCGTACCGACCTTCTTTTGCTGCTTAGGCTGAATCAAGATGGCTGCCATATGGAGGATATGTATCTAGTTCCGACGTTGAGTATTCGACGGTCACCCGCTTGGCTGACAATGGCGCGCAATACTAATCTTGGCACTGATATGTATCGCATCCGCGCGATCTCGGATATCTCGCCACTAGCGACGCGTTATCTTGCCGATGTCGAAGATTGCATGATCCACTTTGGACGCACTCAACGGGATATCGACAAAAGTTACCTTGCGCGAAAACGGTGGCAGGTTAGCTTGTTTCGAGTCAGTAAGTGAACCTGAAACCGTTCTTCGTTCTTAAGAATCATTTAGAACATCCGTAAAACGGTAACAGGTTGACTTGTTGACTTATCAGGAAGTTAACCTGGCACCGCTTCGGTATGGCGACGGACATTGCTTAGCGCCGTTACGTCTTGGCTTGAGCTTCGCTCTGCTACCGCTTCGGAATGTCAAAGAGCGGATGGATAATGTTGGATCAAAGCAAAGGCTCGTCCAACTGCATGAACTGAGTGACATCCGGATAAGGCGTATTGTCATTCGTGACCGTGTAGGCATAGACAATAAAGCCCACTTCTCCGTTACTACGGATCGGCTCGTTGTCGCACCGCATGACAATGCGTGCAATGTGTGGATATTCCACAAAGGTGCTTGCCGTCAGTCCATGGAAGATATTGGGCTCGGCGAAGATTGAAGGATCCGTAATTGACTCCCATTCAAAGACTAAGATTGCCCCCCGAGTTCCTGAGCATTGTTTTGCTGCCTTCTTGAACTTCTTTTCCCAGAGGTCTTTCGATAGCGTTTCAGGGCTTTTCTGAGGCCCAGTTAGTATCAGCGTGAGAGGATCAAGCACGTAATCGCCGTCGGCGCTACCGTTGGCGTAAGCACGTGCGCTGACTTGGAGTGACTGCTGATACTTGATATGGGAAGTCCAAGCATCTTTGTGTATGCGTTGCCTTGTATGAGGAGAGAGTTCGCCCGTTAGTATGGTGCCAATTGGAAGATTGATCGCTACTGGACCTACGTCCAGCTGATCAGCGAGCACGGAGTGGAGCTCATCAAGCATTTTTTGTTTGATGTTGATGGCGTCGACCGGGACTTCTAGGCTGAGATCGCCCGACAATTCACGGGAGCGAGCGAACTCCATGATAGTCGCCGCAAGTGCGTCAGCCTCACTGTCACCTAGCACCTGAGTGACCATAATCGTCTGCCTCTTGCACTCGACCTCAAACTCAATTCCGTTGGCGCGGGCAACGAACTCGGGTCCGGCTTCTCGGCCAGGTGGCGACCATGCCAGTTCAGCGCGATGAGTTCGGATGATTTGTGCGGCAGATTTCCACTCAAGCATGAGCGGTTTGAGCTGTCCGTTCAGATCAGTGAGCGCTGTTCGATGCTGGTGGGCAGTATCGTCGTCGAGCGTTGGAACGACGGCTTGACCGATTGCTGCGATGTTTGTGAGTTCAGCAAGTTCCGGGGGTATGCCCTTAAGGGGCCTGCGGCCGCCAAAAGTGAGCTTGTCGAAAAGAGCGAAGGCTTCTATGAGAGGCTGTTTTTCACGCAAGCGAATAGATCGAATGCCATCAATTTGACGTCCTGGAGAAAAGTATTCTTTTCTTGCTTTTTCCAAAATGTCAGCACCAAGGAACGAGCGAAGCGCACGGATCATGCGCATGGCGTCTCGGGGCTTCAGATTGTTATTTGCGTATGGGCCGGGTTGACGGAAAATGGGGTAGGTCATTCCTTTGCGCTCAGTGAATGCGGAAGGTGCAGTGTTGAGCCAATCGAACTTTATCGCCACTGAGGTGGCCGAGCGCGCGAACGATGAAGCGCGGACCCACCGTCTTGCGTGCATGCATGGGCACTAGGAAGCGCACGGTACCATCCCGACGAACAACGAATCAAAAAAGGTTTCGGCATGAAAACGATACCTGTGGACGGGTCGTTTTTGAGGATCGTTTGTCTCCAAAAAAGCATCGGCTGGCCAGTTATTTATGCTGGTCTGCCGATGGCTATTGGTGAGAGTGGCGGGAGTCGAACCCGTGCTCTTTGGGCTGCTCCAACGATTTCCATGGTATCGGTGACCAAAAAGTGACCATTTAGGGTTCGAAAGAGACGAGGCCGCTACGGGTACAAACCCCACAGTCCTCAAGTTCGGTTGAAAAAGGGCGAACTGTTGGGAACGCCCGGCCGAGAAAAGGAGGGGCTCTCGCTAAAGCGAGTGATCGGTTTAGCGCGCGCCCGATCACGGGTGCCGTTGCGTCAGCCGAAAGCTGCGATAGAAAAGTCGGAACTTATCCAAGGGCGCTCCTCCGTGAGTGACGATAATTTTCTCTATCGACTTTATCTTCGTGATATTTACGAACGAACCTACTTAGATCGCTACGTGTCCTTCAGTGTTGATTTCCGCCACCCGAAGCGGACAGTTCTCAGGACACCAGATGGGCATCTCCGCTGGCCGTAAGAGAAACGGGGCCGATTGGCGGCCCCGTTGGTATTACCTAGCTATCCTTGAAAAGATAATACCGACATTGATTACCGTTGACAGGCAAGACAAAGTGTCGGGATAAATGATGTCATGTGATTGCCGCCATTCGCGGACTCAAGTACACCTTTGTTCAAGTCGGCTGAACCAGCCGGATTGCTGCTCACCTGGGCGCGCTGCTGGTCCGAGAGTCCTTCGAGGTAGGTTGGGTCTTTCAGTGCGCGAACTGCATCAAAACGTTTCATAGTTTGCTTACTCCGTTTAACAGTTTGCCGACCGGTATGACTTACTCACTCCCAGTGGTCGGTATGACTGGGTGAACTGAATCTCATCGAATACTCAAATCCAGTACGGAAGGCACGCGTTGCCGAAACGCTTGGCGCAACAGCCCATAGCCAATACCAGCAGTGCCGACCATCAAGCCACGCGAGACATTGACGCTGCTAACGCGATTGCGCGCAATGTCGCCGCAGCGCCAGTCGTTTTGCGAGTGGAACTGTATTTGTGATGATCTGGATGGCGTGTTCGGCGCGATGTTGAGAACGTGCTCTGCCGTCGTCAGCAGGTCATGATTGCCAAGCACACCGTGACACAGCGAAGCATTGTCCGAACGGGATGCCCTCGTTCCTGCCTGTAGCGCCCGCTGTATATCGATATCGAGTTGCAAGGAGAGCGGATCAGCCTTGGCGATATTAGCCTTGCTTAAAAGCCTTCCGAGCAAAATGCCAGGCGCGCCGTGACACCAAGCGCACTCGCCGGGAGAGTCCGTGTCGGCCTTTAACAGATTTCGCCAATTGCCAAGTTCGATTGAGTAATGATGATTTTCGAATGCGATCGCCTGAACGGCAAGATCGTAGTAGCGCCGCTCACCGAGCATCTTCGCACTCACGAAAAGCGCCGCTGCAAAACCGGCATTTCCATGCGCAAAACCGGTCAATGCATGATCAGCCACACCGCGAACGTGCCAGCCGATACCGGTGACCTGTGGCTTGGCCCCGCGTGCAATGCGATCGGCGAGTCTCGCGACTAATTGCAGCAGTCGAACCCTATGTAAGGCATAGGCAGGTTCGTAAGTAAGCTCAAGTAGACTGTTAAAGAATAGCACGCACCCCGCTGCGCCGCCGACAACATCGAGATCGTCGCTGTTTTGTTCTGGGTCAAACGTCGCAACCCAATGAAACGCCTCGGCAATAAGTTCATCGCGCTTCAGGGCGATACCGAGCGTAGCTAACGCGTAGGCGTAACCGGCTGATCCACTAAACACACCATTGCACAAAAAACCGATACGGCCACCGCGGCTCCATCGACGGACGGTATCGAGGCTTTCCATACAGGCGGTAAAGCTGTCACGGCACCCGGTTACACTAGAAAAAATGCCGAGAAAAAGAGCAATACCTAGCTGTCCATCGTAGAGATTGAGAATATTTGGAGAGGTCACCGACGTCGAAGCAGTCCCAGTCGTCTGGCACATCCAGTAGGTATTGCCACCGCTACGCACGGTTGAGCGTAAAAGGCTCAGCGCTATCGTTCGCGCCTCTCGCAGTAAAGCACCATTACGAGACTCTTCTTGAACACCAGCGGCCATCGCTTCGTTCGACGCCCGAGGTCCTTCGTATTCTCCATTGAGCGCGATGGCAATTAATTGGACCTGCGCGTTCCTATCGCTATCACTCAAGCGCGATAGTTGATGCACGGCGATACGACTAGGGCTTGGAAATCGAATACCCGAGACGGCACGGCCCCGCGAATCGAATATCGATTCATTATCGAATTCTCTATAGAAGTATGGCACGTCAAGCTTGGCTATGTCTTCTATTTCCGCTTCAAGTAGTCTATTGAGCCACGCGCTGCCATATCCATCGACAAAAAGGCGTTCGAATAGGGCACGGCGTTCCATCTCATCGCGCAAATAATCCGGATGCAATGAGCAGTGCGCCATAACGGAATAGATTTCCGTAGGCCGGGCGAGATGTCGGATCGTCGAACCAGCGAACCATTGCAACATATCGCGAGCCAGTGATTCGCGGTGGTTCGCTATGACGTCGTAAAGGGCTATAAAGCCGGCTTGCACACTCGACCGATACTCCGTTGAGTCGATGACCTTTCCCTCGAGCACAGGCAAGTGAGCGGTTATGTCGAGCGTGACGGCCTTTTCACCAAGATGCGCTTCATCGGTATTGACGTCGAGGAGGCCGGGAAACGTTGTCGATAATTGTTGATCCGGCGTTGCGCCAAAAATACTGACATCAATATATGTACTCCCCGATATCTTCGAGCTTACGGGCAAGATAAATGTCTCAAGCACCGTCGCCGCAGCGGCATTGCTTGGATCAGCTGAGCCAAGCACTGACTCGATCGCCGGCGGCACTTGGAAGAGGGTCTCAAGATCGACGTACACAGGGTGGCTGCCACATGCGATCATGTTTTCGCAATGCAAGTCGCCTGCTTGCAAGGCGTAAAAGAGCGCGATGAATTTACCTTGCCGATAAAAGAAAGCTTCTATATCCGCTGGCGAAGCTGCATCCGTTTGTGCAATACACTCGCACCAACCGTACATGCCTCGGTCGATCGTACGCACCGTACGCATCGGATAGTCCGGCGATGCTCGGTTGCACCACGCAACGAACTGATTGAAGCCAATGTCTATCGCCAACGAACGCGGCTTGTAGATCAACTTATGACCGCTTTCAAAACCTAGGGTGATAACAGATCTTCCATCACGGTGACTATCACCAAGCCCTATTCGCCATTCACGCAGCGCGCCGATCGATCGGCCATCGAAAAGGCTCTTCTCGATGATGCTGTGATCTTGCACAAGGCGATGGACGAACTGACTAACATTTGTGCGCCACATCGCCATACACGAGGTAATTATTTCAAGAAGTACTGGATATTCACTGAATATCTGACTGACGTATCGGGGCCCTTCTAGCAAATGCAGATAGCTTTGATAACGTTCACTACTGTTTTCGCCGCGCAATTGGCCACGTAACTTCGCGACACGAAGTTCCAAAAGAAAGGTCTTCTGGACAATCTTGTTCAATTGTTCAACGAGCACGTCCTGCGCCTGACCTAGCAGCCATTCTGCATCGATAAAACCAGGCACCCCCTTCCCAATAACCTCTCGTATATCCCGTGCGAGTGATTGTTTAGTTTGTTCAATCAGCGGTGCAACAATGCCTGCAAAGCCGAATGCTTCGCCATGCGTATTGATATAGGTGCTACCCGCTCGCGCTTTGAGCAGCGCAGCCAGGCTAGTCCATACTGGCTTTTGCATGACGTATCGACGAGCGGCCCCTGTCACGGGGAATACAATTGCTCGGCGCAGTGCATTCTCGTCAATGGTCAGATCCTGCAAGCGGCGTTGGAACGCCGCGTTGTCGGTGTAAGGCTTACGCGTTCGCCACACACCAATCTTTTTGCGTGCGCTCGCGCTTTTGCGCGCAGGAATAGGTCGCGATTTATTGGATTCCAGCAAATGAAGTCGCTCACGTAGAGTCAGCGTTCTGCTGAATGCCTTCGACCATTTTCCGTAAAGCCGATTCGACATCTCCTGCGCCTCCATGCGACCGTAGTTATGTGAATATTCGACGTATGCCTCGCAGCGGCGAGCCACAAGGTGCCCTTGCTCGATTCGCCGAAATGCCTCTATTTCGCTGTCTTCGATACGAATGCCAACGTAAATGGCGTTAGTACATCTAAATCGATTCATAAGAAAGTCCATCAGCACAGGCAAACCTTTTAGATCGATAAAAAACGACACTGTTACGAATAACTGTGATGCGTGTCGCTTTTATCATTGGCGCCTTCACACGAGTTTTTGTAATAGAAATAGTCAATGTCCTCTTCAGAGACCCAAAGCGAACTCCGGTGGTCGGTAGGTCTGCGTGACTTGGATCTCATCGAATACGCAGCGCGGTACGGCTCGTTCAGCTTTCCGCGCCGCAGTTACACTTCAACGTTCCAATGAAGTCAGGCGAAAGCTCCACTCCATGCGGAGCTTTCCCTGGATCACACCTGTCATTGAACGTTATGGCTTCGCCACGAAGCCATGACGCAGACCAGCGTTGTCGAAGTACTCGCCGGCAACGACACCGAGATTGTTGATCGCGGTTGCAATGGTCGACGCTGCGCCGGGCACGTCGAGGGTGCGGATTTGTCCGTGTGTGTCGACAAAGCCGTGAACATTGCCGGAAGCGTCCACGTAGTAACCGGTAATCTGGCCGGCGTCATTGATCTCGAAGATGGCCGTAGCTAGTGCGTTGGGTATATCGATGGTCGTGAACTGCCCATTTGCGCTGCGATAGAAACCGTGGGTCACGTTTGGATCGTTATCCCAATAGCCAACGATCTCGCCGTTATCATTGATGCCAAGCGGATACGTTTCGCGCGCACCGGCGACGTTGACTGGGGTGTCGTGGTCGCGACCCTCGCGCAATACGCCGTGGTAAGCCCCATCGGCATCCCAGTACACGCCGGCTATCGCACCGAACACGTTAATCTGGTCCACGTTCGAGTTGAGGTGGCCCGGGAAATCGACCGTTGCAAAGTGCGTCCCTTGAATCGCGAAACCGTGCTGTAAACCCGATGCATCGGCATAGGCGCCATACGTCGTGCCCAGATCGTTGGGGCCGCCGGCGGCACTGAAGTAAGTGCCCAACACTGCCGGATCGAGTTGCTGGAAATGGCCCTGGCGATAAACCATGGCGTGCGCCGTGCCGTTACCGATGGTGTATTGGCCAGTCAGTTCGTTGAAATCGTTGATTCCCCAAATAATGGTCTGCGCGGCGCTCGGATAGTTGAATGTCTGATACGTATAAGCCGGGGCGCTTGCGGATTTCGCAATCGGAGTACCTTTGCCTCCAGCGTCGGCAAAGGCGGTGCCGCTGGAGCCGGCAAAGACAAGGGCGATAAAGGCAGCAGCTGTTGTAAGCCGGCCATGCGAAGAGCGATGATTTGACATGACTTCAATCCTTGTTTGGGCAAGACGGGCGATGGCATGCAAGCGGCTTGCGGCCACTCCGAATTGCGCCATCTCTCCTTACAGCGCAAAGCGCCCGTCTTTTCCGACACGGTCCAAACTCCTTTCCTCAACATGCCGGCTTGCCCAAACGAAAGGCCTTTGGTACGCATGAGCGTCGAACCCGAGATTACGGACATTCTTGCCAGCGGAGATCCTGCGGCGATTGACGCACTGATTCCGAAAATCTATGCCACGCTGCGCCAACTCGCGCGGCGGCAGCGTGCGCACGAGGCCGTACATACGCTCGAAACCACGGCGCTGGTCAACGAGGCGTTTCTGAAGCTGCTCGACCACACGGACCGTACGTTTACTGATCGAGAACACCTGTACGCGTACATGAGCCGCGTTATGCGTCATCTCCTGATCGACCGTGCACGACGGAAAAAGGCACAGAAACGTCAAGCACCGGAGATGACGGCGGGCGTGGAGCCCTCAAACATCATCGACGTGCTCGCGCTTGATGAGGCGCTGACCCGGCTTGCCGCCTTGAATAAACGCCTGGCCGACGTCGCCGAGCTACGCCTGTTTGCCGAGCTTTCCAGCCAGGAGATCGCCGAGGTCGTCGGCGTCAACGCACGTACCGTCGAGCGCGACTGGCTGAAGGCGCGCACCTTTCTGTCGGGTTGCCTGGCGCCGGATGTGTGAAACGATGTCGGTCATGGCCGCGCAAATACGCTAACCCCTATGTGCTGAAGGAAAAACGCGTTGCCGATGATCGTCAATTTCACCCAACGATGGCATGAAATCGAACCGCTGATCGATCAGTTGTTCGAGGTGCCTGCTGCCGAACAGGCACAGTGGCTGCGCAGCCATTGCGACGACGAGAGCTTGCGCGCACTCGTTGCACAGGCGCTTACACACGCGCCTGAGGTCGAGGCGCTTGAACGCGGCATGGTGCAATGGCTGCCTACATTGGCCGATACGCTGCACGACAAACTACCGATCATCGCCGGTTATCGCGTGCTTCGGTTCGTCGGTGCCGGTGGCATGGCCAGTGTATTCGAGGCCGAGCGCGAACTGCCGGGTGGTCCGCAGAAGGTCGCACTCAAGCTATTGCGCATGGATGTCCACGACAGCGACGAGCGTCGGCGATTTCTGCGTGAGCAGCGTATCTTGGCACGGCTGCAGCATCCACATATCGCGCAGTTGCTCGATGCGGGTTTCTCGCCAACAGGAACTCCATTTCTCGCGCTCGAATTTGTCGCAGGCAACAATCTCGTCCAGCATTGCGAACAGAGCAGCATCGATGTACACGGACGCCTCGCGTTATTCATCGACGTGTGTGCGGCCGTCGAGCACGCACATCGCAGCCTGATCGTGCATCGCGATTTAAAACCGAGCAACGTCCTCGTCGGTGCCGATGGTTGCGTCAAGCTCGTGGATTTCGGTATCGCCAAGCTTCTCACTAGCGAAGGAGAGGCCGAGCACACGCGCGCTGAAGCACGACGGTTAACGCGCTCGTACGCAGCGCCCGAGCAGTTCATCGGTGACACGGCGACGACAGCTATCGACGTTTACGCACTTGGCGTTTTGCTGGCCGAATTGCTCTGTCATCAGCAGCCTCGCCGGATGGAGGTACGCGACGATATGCATGTGCCAGCCTTCGACGATGAAGCGTTGCGTCGAAAGCTCGGTGTAGATCTCCACGCCATTGTGCACCAGGCTATGCGGCTAGACCCGATCCGCCGCTATGGAAGCGTGGCGGCGCTGCGCGACGATATCGAGCGATACCTTGATGGCAAACCGTTGCAGGCGAGAGCCGATACATTGGCGTATCGCGTCTTCACCCTCGCAAAGCGCCATATGTGGGCAGTCTCCGCTAGTGCCGTAATCGCAGTGGTCCTTGCTGGCGCGACGGCGGTCGGCCTCTATGAGTCGCATCGTGCACGTATCGCGGCGGCGGAGGCGCGCATGCAGGCATCTGCCGCTGAAGGCGAAGCCCAACGCGCCGATGCACTCAAGTCCTTCTTGGAAGGCCTGTTCGACAACACGCCGCACGGCGCGCAGACGAGCGGAGTCACCGAGGTTTTACTCGAGCGCGGGCGCGAGCGCGCCGATCGTGATTTCGCCAATCAGCCCGCGTTGCGCGTCGAAATTCTCGCTCTGATCGGCGATCTTGAGCGCCGCAGCGGTCACACCGACCGCGCGCAACAGCCACTGGAAGAAGCAGCGTCGCTGGCAACGATACAGTTCGGCGTCACAGACAGGCGTACGTTGCACATCGAATACCTGCTTGCCGAAGAAGCTGACGCGCTCGGTCGTGTGCGAAGTGGACGATTGCGATTGCAACATGCGATCGAGGCGTTCGAATCGGTTCCCCACTACGGCTCGCCGGAAGAAGTGCAGGCGCTTGCGTGGCTCGCCGGTCTTGACGAGCGGATGGGCGAATCGAAGGAGGCCATCGATGTCGGCAATAGAGCCGTTACGCTTGCGCGCCGCGCGCTTGCTGACAATAGCGACGCGTTAAGTGAGGCGGTGACTAATCTCGGTTGGATCTACATGGATGCAGGCCATCCCGATCGCGCCGAGCCGCTGCTGCGGGAAGCGTTGGCGCGCAAGCGAAGCCGTTATGGTGCAAATCATCCGGATGTCGCCGACGCGATGACGCTCCTCTCCACGGCGCTTCTTCAACGTGGCCGCTACGACGAGAGCGAAAAGCTCATGCGCAACGCACTCGACATCGATATGAATGCATACGCAAGCCCTGATGCGCATATCGCAGGCGATCTCAACAATCTGGCGAACGTACTCCAGCTCGAGGATCGCTTCGATGAAGCAAGCGGGTTCTATGCTAAGTCGTTGGCGACGGATAGTGCGCTTACATCGACGCCCTCACTTGACGAGACAGTGACGCTCAGCCATCTTGCGCATATCCGATTCAGTCAGGGCGCTTACGCTGATGCGGAGGCAAGTTTTCGCGAAGTGATCGAGCGCAAGCAACGTCTTCTGGGCGCGGATTATGACGATAACGGCCGCGGCGACGATGCCTCGGGCCTGGCCGAGGTGCTAATCGCTCGCGGACGTATCGACGAAGCTCAAATGATTGCCGACAAGTCGCTGGTGGAGGCACGGCGGCGACATCGTGAAGCACATCCGGATATTGCTTCCGCGCTTGCTGTGCAGGCAGAGGTTGCGGCGGCACGTGGCGCCCACAAGCGTGCGGAAACACTTGCCGAAGAGGCGTTTGCGATATACGCCACCTTGTCGGATCAGGACTCCGAAAAAGCGATCAGGGTGCGACTTCTCTTCGGAGAAACTCTGCAGGCTATCGGCCGCAGCGATGAAGCAAAGCGGCAATTTGAAAACGCCCTCGCGGCGGCCAAAGCCATCACACCCAATAAAGCTGCGCTTGTTGCTCACGTTGAAGCCGACCTTGCATGCACCGAAGTTTCACTCAATGACAGCGCTGCTGCGGATCAGCTTCGCATCGAGGCCAAGGGACTCCTGGCGGAAATCAACGATGAGCCCAATGGCGAGCGCGATTTGACCATGCGACTACTTGGGTGCGAAAGGGACCGCGGTCAACCCAAAGCTGAAGCTCGCCACTGGGAGAAAGATCTGTTGATCAATTCGTGATGTTGCTCTTTGCGATGTCATGCCTCATCCGCAAGGTTGTGCGATCAGCTGCATACATATGTGATGACTTCGTGAAAATGATCTCGTCAATGCACGGACTGGCGCAAAAAAAGCTGGCGACGCGTTTTTGCATCACCATTGTTGTTGCTGCACGGTGATCATCAATGCGAACATTGAGGTCGGTATCTCCGGGGGGAATTGCCAAACGCTTTATTTGCAGCACCAGGATGATGGAGTGGGTCAACACTTCCTTGTTATCGATGGTTCGCTCGCCCGTGTGGATGGTGGTGTGCGCAAGATGGCTGTCGGCATTGTGCTGATGTAGGGCGTTGCAAGTCGGCGCGACGGTTGCGTGCTGACGTTGCGTGCCATGCTGCGTCGTGGCGGCTCTCCCACAAGAGATGAAGCGTGATGAGCTTGTGAAGGGGGAAAGCGCCATGTGTCGCAATGTTTCGCGTATGCGGGTCTCGTAGCAACTCAAAGCGGTGCATAGCCTACGGCTTTTCGCGCCGCGCCGGGCTGTGGTCGTGATGTGTCGCTGTCTTTTTGCGGTCGACGGTGTACGTGCACATGATATGTGCGGTGTGCCGCTGCAGTGTTTGGGCCCACGCATGTTTGCGATGACGTAGGCGCCCGTTAGTACGTCGATGCATCAGTTATAACGAGTGACGTGGGGTGGAATACGGAAATGTCACTGATTCAAAAAGTAGTTGACGGTGAAGTGGCGGTTCCTTTGAGTCGTGCCTCGTTGCCTGGTGTTACCACGCAGGTTGCCACGCGACTGATGCAACGGCTGCATGACGGCCCTACGCAATTGATGACGCTGGCCTTGCTTGAGCTGGATCAGGCCAAGCAGAGCGATAGTGCCGCAGTCACGCAGGTGCTCGGCACCATCCGCACACTGGTGAGCGAGGCGTTGCGCGCCACCCGACAGGTGCTGGACGAGTGGGGCAGTGGCGCGGCGGCGGACAAGCCTATGTCGCTGGCAACCTCGCTGATCAATCTCGGGCGTCGGCTTTCTTCCTTTACGGGCTTGGCGCTTTGTATCGATTGCGATGATCCGGTTTTCGACCCGCCACCGCCGGTGGCCGTTATCGTGCTGCAGGCGGTACAGGAACTGTTGCTCAACACCTGCAAGCATGCACCGGGGGCGAACGTGGATTTAGTGTTGTCCGCGCTGACCAACGGCCTTGAACTTACGGTGAGCGACGATGGCCCAGGTTTTGACCCGGTGGCTGTCTATCAGCGGCACAGTGTCAATGGCGGCTTGGGGTTGAGTGCGATGCCCGAGCGCCTGGCGCGTGTCGATGCGACGTTCAACCTACAGACCGCTCCCGGCGCCGGAGTGCATGTGTGCATTCGCTGGCCGGGCGATTTCGCCGAACAGGGTTGGCCAGGCAAGCGTATTGCGCGGTTACCGGGCCGGGGGGCGGCGCGATGAAAGTGCGAGTGGTTCTCGGTGACGATCACTTGATGCTGCGCGAAGGGTTGGTGGCGCTGTTGCAGCGCGAGCCCGACATCGAGCTGCTAGGGCATGCTGGTCACGGCGTGGACCTGCTGCGTCTCGCCCGCAACTTGAACCCCGATGTGGTGGTCGCGGATGTCACCATGCCGGTGATGAACGGTATCGAGGTGGCCCGACGCGTGCGCAGCGAACGCTTGCCCAGCAAGGTGCTGTGCCTTTCGGCCAGCGCGCAACTGGGACAGGTGCTGATGGCGATGGAGGCGGGTGCGTCGGGTTACGTGTTGAAAGAAAATTGTTGCGACGAGCTGGCGCGCGCCATCCGCCATACGTTCAGCGGTCAGATTTTTTTGAGCGCCGAACTGGTAGCGCCCATCATGAGCGCCTATCGCGAGGCCGGAGGTAGCCATGATGCCTGGGCGCCACCTCCGTTGACGTGGCGCGAGCGTGAAATCACGCAGCTATTGGCCGAAGGCCATTCCACGCAGCAAGTCGCAGACCGACTTCACATCAGCGCCAAAACGGTCGCCACACACCGCGCTCACGTGTTTCGCAAGCTCAATATACGCAGCGTGGCCGAGCTCACGCGCTACGCGGTCAAGAAAGGCATGGCCTCGCTCGATTGAGTGCGGCGCGGACTGTACCTCGCGTTGGTTTGTCGCGATGGCCCGATGCTTATCGACGACGCATCGGGCGCACGTTATCCGTAAGCACCGTTAGCACGTGGCGCCCTAGCTTGCGCCGCACTTGTTCGCACGGGCCGACGGCTCAGCAAAACGGAGGTCAATATCAGCAGATTGCTGATAGGGCGGGTGAGTGTGGCGGCGTAATCTAGCTAAACCTTTCTTGCATGTGTCGGATCCGAGACCTTTTTTTGCGCTGGGCTGCTTAAGCCCTGACAGGCATGGCCGGATCCGCAGTGCAAGGCAAGGCACGTCATGGAGACGTATAGGGGCGGGGAATGATCGATCGCGTGCTCGAACATCTTGCGGCGCACCTCAATGGTCACTTTCGAAGGCATTTCGACGTGGCGGAGGATGTCGTGGTTGTGTCCAACCTGCAGGAACTCGGCGGGGCACCGGTCGTGATGTCGGCAAGCAAGATGGTGTTGTTTCTTAGCGGGGTGGAGCGCGACACCCTTGCGCACCGATCCGCGGCGATGCCGATGACTTATGCCAACGGCGTGATCCAGAACGCATCGCCCGTGTATCTCAATCTGTTGGTGATGTGCGCGGCCAATTTCAGCGGCAGCCACTATCCGGAGGCGCTGAAATTTCTGTCTGGCGCCATTGCCTACTTTCAAGGCAATCCCGTTTTCGATCATCAAAACACTCCTGGCATGGATACCCGCCTGGAACGTCTGGCGCTGAACATGGAAAACCTGAGCAGCCAGGAAATGCATAGCCTTTGGAGTATCCACGGGGGGCGTTATCTGCCGTCAGCGCTGTTTCGCGTGCGCATGATTACGCTCGATGGCAGCGCCGTGCGCAGCCGCGATCCGGCGATCCGGCAGACCGAAACCGAGGCCACACCGGGATGATCGCCACGCATCGCACTCGCATGGGGCAGGCAGGCTGACTATGCAACGGTATCGTCCCTTCGCCACGGTCGATGTGCGGCACGATTATTTCGCCGACGGTAGCGCACGCCATCTAGTGTTCCAGCCGCATGCGGACACTTCGGCGTTTCTGCGTCGTTTCGACATGGTGTTGCGCGCTGACGGATGCAGTTTGAGCATCAGCGTTGCCGAATCCAAACTGCAAGGGATCTGGAGCGAGCGCATGGATGGCAACGAGCCACGTGCGCTTTGCTTCGATGTGCGTTGCACCGATGCGACGTGCACCTACTACACCGAAGCGGTCACTGTGCCGCCCAGGGCGCAAGACGATGGAGCGCTCCCGGCACCCTTGCTAGCCGTGCCGCCCACGCCTGCCGCGCCTTTGGCGATTGTCGCCTTGCGGCTCGATGCGACGGGGAGCAACGATTTCAACGGATGGACGGCCGCCATGGGTGTGTCGTATCGGCTAAGCATGCAAAGCCGCAGCACCATCTGGAAATACCTGCTGACCGGCGACTGGCGCGGCCGTGCGCTGTCCGTTGTAGATCAGCGCGGTGAGATGACATTCACCGTACCCGCTCAGGAGCGCCTGTCGAACGGGCAATACGCGCTGGCCGTACATTCGGCCAAGCCGATTGCCTTGCGAGAGCGTCCGTCGCAGCGTTTTCAACTGCGCGACGTCACCGAGGTTCCCGAACGCGTGCTTATATCCAGATTGCCAGGCGCTACGCCGCAGCGCTTGTGGCGCGAGACGGTGCGCGGCGAACCGACCACCGTGTCGGAAATTTTTGTCCATAGCTAATTCACTGACAGGAGCCCCGCGATGGGTGCAATGAAGACACCGGGTGTATATATCGTCGAGAAGAATGCGTTTCCCAACTCGGTGGTGGAAGTGGCTACCGCCGTGCCCGCATTCGTCGGCCATACCGAGATCGCCGACAACCGCAGCAAACCACTTTCGTTCAAGCCCTGGCGCATCAGCTCGATGGCTGAGTACCACCAGTACTTTGGCTTCGGGCCCAGTCCGCGCTTCAACATTGCGGAAAAAGCCGATCCGTCGGCGCTGGCGGACTTCAAAGCGGTGGGCACGGACAACAAGCTCACGGAGTACGTGCTGCAGCAACCTGCAGGCAAGGACGTCGGCCGCTACGCGCTTTACAACGCTATGCGCCACTTCTTCCAGAACGGCGGCGGCCCTTGCTATATCGTCTCGGTCGGCGACTACGTGTCTGATCTGGATCCGGATAAATTCAACCGCGGCATCGACGAACTGCTCAAGGAGCAGGAGCCGACCATGGTGCTGATTCCGGAAGCCGTTTTGCTCAAGCAACCCGAGTGCATCGGCTTGCAGCAAGCGATGCTGCAGCACTGCGGCGACAAGATGAAGAATCGCGTGGCGATTCTCGACATCTGGGGCGGCGACAAGCCGCGCAACGATCCGGGCGGCGATCCGGTCGATCTGTTCCGCAACAGCTTAGGGATCAATTTCCTGGATTTCGCGTCGGCCTATTATCCGTGGCTCAACACCACCGTGGTCGGCGACAAAGAGCTGAGCTACGAAAACATCGCGTCCCCCGACGTGCTGCAGCTGCTGCTGCGCAACGAACTGAGCCTGCCGGAGACCGCACCGGATGGCGCCCCGCTCAAGGACAAAGAGCAGATCCAGGCGATTGCCGACATCAGCAAGGACTGGACCAAGGTCACGCCAGCGCCAACGCCCGACGCGATTCTGGCCAACAAGGCGTTGCTCAACAAAACGCTCAGCACCATCAGCCCACTGTTCAACACCGTGATCGACCTGGTCAAGGGCAAACTCAATTTGATGCCGCCTAGTGCCTCGATGGCCGGTATCTACACCATGGTCGATAACAGCCGCGGCGTGTGGAAGGCCCCGGCTAACGTCAGTCTGTCGGGCGTGGTGTCGCCGGCGGTGACCATATCTGCGGTGGATCAGGAAGACCTCAACGTCACCACGCAGGGTAAATCGATCAATGCGATTCGCTCCTTCATTGGCGAAGGCGTGCTGGTATGGGGTGCGCGCACTCTCGATGGCAACAGTCTGGATTGGCGTTACATCAACGTGCGCCGCACCATGATCATGCTGGAGGAATCCTGCAGGCTCGCGGCCAAGGCCTTGGTGTTCGAGCCGAACGTGGCCAACACCTGGGTCACCATCAAGAGCATGATCCAGAACTTTCTTACCAGCGTCTGGAAGCGCGGCGGCCTCGCCGGCGCGGTGCCGGACGACGCCTTCAGCGTGTATTGCGGGCTGGGCGAAACCATGACCCCGGACGACATCCTCGAAGGCATTCTGCGCGTCACCGTGTTGGTGGCGATGGTGCGCCCGGCTGAGTTTATCGAGATCACTTTCCAGCAGCAGATGCAGAAATCGTGATCGGGCGCGGGCATTACATCACGCTCGTCGCATATCGCCTCACTTTGCATTGACGGAGTATTTGTATGGCAGACGATGGTTCGCAGCAGTCAACTAACGTATGGCCGATGCCCAAGTTCTACTTCCAGGTGAAGTGGGATTCGGCAGTCATGTCGTTCGAGGAAGTGTCCGGGCTCGATGTCGAAGCCCAGCCGATCGAGTATCGCCACGGCGATAGCCCGGCTTACTCGTCGATCAAAATGCCGGGGCTGAAGAAATACGGCAACGTCACCATGAAGAAGGGTGTGTTCAAGGGCGATAACAAGTTCTGGGATTGGTTCAACAAGATCAAGATGAACACGATCCAGCGCGTGCCCGTAACAATCAGCCTGCTGGATGAATCGGGCAAGCCGACCATGGTGTGGACGCTGGCCAACGCATGGCCGACCAAGATCACCGGCACCGACCTGAAGGCGCAGGGCAACGAGGTCGCGATCGAAACCATCGAGATCGCGCACGAGGGCCTGACGATCGCCAATGGCTAAGCCGGGAGCAGCGCCCGACGACGAAGACTTTAAAGATCCCTACGCACCAACGCTTCCGGCGGCGTTCCATTTCACCGTAAGCGTGGGCGTGAGTCCGTCGGGCATGGACAGTTCGTTTCAGGAGGTATCCGGCATCGAACTGACCATGGACGTGGATGAGTTGCGCGAAGGCGGCGAAAACCGCTTCGTGCATCAGCTTCCCACGGGCGCGAAGCAAAAGCGCCTCACGCTCAAGCGTGGGATTGCACCGACCGACTCGTCGCTGGTGAGTTGGTGCCAACGCACGCTGGAGGGCGGCCTGTCGGTGCAGATCCAGCTGTCGTCGGTGGAGGTCAAGCTGCTCGACGAAAAGGCAAACCCCTTGCGCGCTTGGTCATTCACCAACGCGTATCCGGTCCGCTGGGAAATCGACACGTTCAATTCCACCAAGAACGAGGTGGCGCTGGAGACGATCGAACTTGCGTACCAAACGGTGACAAGAAAAGACACATAGCGAGATCCGAGCCGTGACCATCGAAATTCGCCAAATGGTGATCAAGTCGAGCATCGATAACGGTGCCGCCAAGCCTGGCAAAAAACCGGCAGGCAAGTCGACAGACAAGGACGAAGCATGCGAGGACTGCGGCGGCAACTGCGAAGGTGAGCTGGGTGGCAGCGAGGAGCGTCAGCGCATGCGCGCGATGCTTGCGGTGGAGTTTGAGCGTATGCGGGAGCGATGAATGCCACTAAGTCTCTCCGCCAGCAAATCCCAGCTGAAAATCAGTGCATGCGACACCAGCGGTGATACGCCTACACCGACCAGCAATTCGATTTCGTTGCTGATCAATCCCTCCGAGCTGAGCTTGTCGCGCAAGACCGACTTCGGCGGCTGCGTGCCGATGGGCGACACCGGCAGCGGACGCAACTTCGCGCGCATGCAGCCGGGCAACCTGGATTTTTCCACCGTGTTCGACGGCACGGGCGTGGTGCCGATTCCGTCCAATCTCAAACTTCCGGCAGAAGTCGAAGACCAGCTCAACATGTTGAACGACGTGGTGTACAGCTACAACGGCCAGCAACACGAGCCCAACGTGGTGCAGATCCTGTGGGGGCGGCTGGCGTTCTATGGGCGGTTGACCACGTTCAATATCGAATACACGTTGTTTCGCCCCAGCGGCGCGCCGTTGCGCGCCAAGGCGGCGATGTCTTTTCAGGGCTTCAAAAATCCGCAGGAGGCGGCGCTGGAGGCCAATCAATCCTCGCCGGACCTCAGCCATGCAGTGATGGTAAGGGATGGCGACACGCTGCCTTTGTTATGTCATCGCATCTATGGCGATAGCCGCTATTACGTCGATGTGGCCCGCTTCAATGGCTTGCACGCGTTCCGCGCGCTCAAGCCGGGCTTGTTGCTGCACTTTCCGCCACTGGGTTGAACGATGGCCGACTCTCCCAATGCCAATACCAATGGTCCGGTCCGTGTCAGTGTCAGCACCGGCGGCAAGGCGCTCACCACGTTGCCGATCGTGGCGCTCACCGTGCGTCGCGCGGTCAACCGCATTCCCTGGGCGGAGCTGGTGTTTACCGACGGCGACATGCCCACCGGCGACTTCGAGCTGAGCGACGAGGACACGTTCGCACCAGGCGTGGAGCTGACCGTCAGCGCCGGCTATGGCAGTAACGAAACGCCGCTCTTTACCGGCATCGTGGTGCGACATAGCGTGAGAATCGATGACAGCAACAGTTCGCGCCTGGTGATCGAATGCCGCGACAAAGCCACCAAAATGACCATCGGGCGCAACAACGCCAACTATCTCACATTGAAAGACAGCGACATCATCAGCACGTTGATCGGCAATCACAGTCTGTCGGCGGACGTCACGAGCACAAGCACCCAGTACGACGAACTGGTGCAGTTTTACTGCAGCGATTGGGATTTCATGTTGGCGCGCGCCGACGCCAACGGTCTGGTGGTCAATGTCGATGCGGGCAAGGTGAGCGTAAAAGCGCCGAACACCTCCGGCTCGGCGGTGTTGTCGACCACGTGGGGCAACGATTTGATGTCGTTTGAGGCGGACATCGACGCGCGCAGCCAGTACACCGCGGTGCAAGCCGTGTCCTGGGATCCGAAACAGCAGGTGGTGGTGCAGGGCAATTCGGCCAGTCCGGTGAGCCTTAATACGCAGGGCAATCTGAGCGGCGCGACCCTGGCTGAGGTTGCGAGTCCCGCGACCTATACGCTGCAGACCGGCGCCACCCAGCCTATGGCAACATTGACCGATTGGGCCAAAGCCACACAACAGAAAGCTGCGCTGGCGCGTATCCGTGGACGCATGCGCTTTCGCGGCAGCGCCATCGCCGTGCCCGACAGTCTGATCGAGGTCAAAGGGGTCGGTGCGCGCTTTAGCGGTTCGGTTTATGTATCAGCGGTCGAACATGGCCTCAGCAACGGTAATTGGACCACGGAGGTCGAATTCGGCATGCGCCCCGAGTGGCATGTGGAGCGCAATGACGTCACCGCTCCGCTCAGCGGCGGCCTGTTGCCCGGCGTGAGCGGCTTGCACATCGGCGTGGTGCTCAAACTCGATGGCGATCCAGAGGGCGAGCAGCGCATCCAGGTCAACGTACCGGTGCTGCAAGCGCAGACTCAGGGTGTATGGGCACGGCTGCTGCAGTTCTATGCGTCCAACGCATTCGGTGCGTTCTTTCTGCCGGAAGTCGGCGACGAAGTGTTGCTGGGTTACTTGAACGACGATCCCAGCCATCCAGTGGTGCTTGGTTCGCTCTATAGCAGTTCGCGCAAACCGCCGTACACCTTCGATGCGCAGAACAACACCAAGGCCATCGTCACGCGCTGCCTGCACAAGATCGAGTTCAACGAGCAGGACAAGATCATCACGGTGATTACGCCGGGCAAGAACCAGGTGGTGCTTGACGATAAAAACCAGGCCATCACCGTGCAGGATCAGCACAACAACAGCATCAAGCTATCCAGCGCGGGCATTGCCTTGAACAGCCAATCCGACATCAAGCTCACCGCGCAGGGCGGAGTGACGATCACCGCGAACGCGGCGATCAACATCAACGCCCAGGCCGAGCTGAAGGCGACGGGGCTTAACGTCACTTGCGAAGCCCAAGTGGGGTTCGTCGGCAAGGGTTCGGCCACCGCCGAGCTTTCCGCCGCCGGACAAACCACGGTGAAGGGCGCGATGGTCATGATCAATTGAGGTTCCGATGCCGCCAGCCGCACGCCTGACCGATATGCATACTTGCCCGATGGTGACGCCGGGACTGCCGCCGGTTCCGCACGTCGGTGGCCCGATCGTCGGGCCGGGCGTGCCGAACGTGCTGATTTGCAAATTGCCGGCTGCAGTAGTGGGCGACATGGCCACATGCGTCGGTCCGCCGGATGCGATCGTGAAAGGCTCGGCCACGGTGATGATCAGTAGCCGGCCGGCCGCGCGCATCGGCGATATCACGGCGCATGGCGGCAGCATCGCACTCGGTTGTCCCACCGTCATCATTGGAGGCTGACCATGGCCGATTTCCTGGGGCGTGGTTGGAGCTTTCCTCCGCGATTCGACCCGCGTACCAAACAGGCGGTGATGGTGGCCGACGATGAGGACATCGCCGAAAGCCTGCGCATTCTTCTATCCACGCATCCGGGGGAACGGGTGATGTTGCCTAACTACGGTTGCGCCTTGAGGCGCATGGTGTTCGAGGAGGCCAGCGAACAGACCGTCACCGAAATCAAGGAGATGATCCGCAAGGCGATTCTGTTCTACGAACCGCGCATCAGCCTGAACCGGATGGACACGCAATTGGTCGACGCGATGAGCGGAAAGCTGGAGATCCTCATCGACTACACCATTCGCACCACCAACACGCGGCACAACCTGGTCTATCCGTTCTATTTGCACCAGGCGACCAATCCGGTGCGTGCTTAACAGCCCCATGCCATGAATGCAGGCACGCAACAGGATCAACGCCTCGCCGACGCGCTCCGTCCCGGTTATATCGTGCCGGAGGAGTTCACGTTGGCCGAGCGTATCCGCATCACGCTCGACTATGCCGCGCAGTTGCGCTTCGCCACCCGCAACGGCGACGACGCCGGTTGTTGGGACGATGCACTGCGACGCGATGAAAGCGCGCTGCTGGCCGACATCGCCTCGTTCCCACTTGCGAGTGCGCAGGAAGGTTTTGCACAGGTATGGCCGTGGGCCGACGAACGTCATTTGTGGCGGCGGGTACGCCAGTTGCTGTTTCGTTTCGACGGCTGGTGCCAATGGCTCGCCTGGCACGACACACCGATGGCAGTGCAACTGCTGCAGGTGATGATTGCGGCCATCGGCAGCGGCTTGCGCGATGGGTTACATGACGCGGTGCGCTGCTTCGGCCTCGAGCCAGCCGAAGCCAAGCGATTGCATCCGGCCTGGCGCATGGATGCCCGCAACGCAAGCGTGGCTGACGCTACCGTGGAGCCTGGGCAACACATGCAACTGCTGCGCCGGCTATGGGGTGCCTTGTGCGTAGCAATTGCCCGGTTGCGGCCGCTGGCACAGGCGCAATTGCCGGCAAGCATGACCAGCGGCAAGCACGAACCGGCGATGGGACTGTTGCTCACGGCGTTGCAGCTGTATCAGGACACGCGCGTAGTGGTGAACCGGTTTCCCCAGCGCATTACCGATTTTTACTACGTCGACCTGTTGCGCATGCAGCCACGGCCGCCAGTGCACGAGCGCGTGTATTTGCACTTCGAACGCGATACGCGTTACAGCGCGCCGGTACAGGTATCGCGCGGCGCATGCTTTCTCGGCGGCAAGGACATCAACGGACGGGCGATCGAATTCGCGGCTGAGCAGGCGTTGGACGTTACCGATAGCGAGGTCGCCGCGCTTTACAGCGTGCGGCTGGAGCGCGATGCGTTGATTTCGCCTGAAAAAGAATTCGCGTATGCAACCCGGGTGATGGCGCAGCCGATTCCGTTGATGCCGCCGGATGCGGCCTACGCCGAAAATCCGCCCTGGTGGCCGTTGCTTGGTGGCCAGGCAAAAGGCTCAACGGCCAATGCGCAGAATGCAACATTGGGTTTTGCGCTGGCATCGCCCATACTCGCGTTGAAGGAGGGTGATCGCCGCGTACGCGTGTTGCTGCGACTCTCGCATCCGGCCAACGATGACGATGTACTGGCGACGCTGCTGCGATGTACCGACAAGCAACGCGACGCGGCATGGCTGGGCCGAGTGTTCGTGCAGCTCGATCGCAGCGAGGCGCGCCATCATCCCATCCGTCGCTCATCTACGCGCAGCGTCACCGCTGGGCAAATGGCCAGTGACGCCTGGGCGCGCGCGCCGCGTCCGGCTGGCGACGTGCGCCTGTGTTATCTCGTTGCCTGTTGTTTGGCAGTGGATGACGTGGAACGGTTCCGTGAAAGTCTTGGCCGTCTGTTCGCCGTGTGGCTGATCGCCGGCAGCGAAGCATTGCATCCGCTCGATGTCGATGCGTTGCGCAAACATGCGGCCGGCTTGCCGTGCCATGACGGTCCGGCGGCGGTCGAGATCGACGATCCGTTGATCCTGATCCATCCGCATGAACACGACGACGGCGATGCAGCCGGTCACGGCTTGCCGGATCGCGGGCTGATTTTCGAACGCGTATTTCGCGGCGTCTGGTGCGCGGAGTTCAGCGTGGCCGGTGGCTGGCTGGTGCCGGGCGAGGTGCTAGCGCAGCGGCGCAGTGGCGCAGGTTTTGGCTTCGGCGGCTGCATCGAGCTTTTGATGCACCTGGGCCTGGAGCGACCGCCGATCGTGCCATGCAAGCCGGCCGTCCATGGCGATGCGTGGCCGGCGCAACCCATGCTGCGGCTAACGCTGCAGAACCGCACACGGCTGTATGCCTACAGCCTGCTGCAGCAAGTGATCCTGCATGACATCGTGCTCTCGACGCATGTCACCGGCGTGCGCGACATCGTGCTTTACAACCAGTTGGGCCGGCTCGATGCAGGCAAGCCGTTCATGCCGTTCGGGCCGATTCCAGCACTTGGCTCCTATTGCCTGTTCGGCAACGAAGAACTCGCCGCCAAGGCGTTGCGCGCGCTGCACGTCAACGTGCGTTGGGGACAGCTACCTACCGAAGAAGGCGGATTTGCCGTGCGTTATCGCGGCTATCCCGGCGAGTGGTCGGCAGCGGCGTTCCAGGTTCGTCCGGAAGTGCTGCGCGATGGCCAGTGGCGCGGTGGTACGACCGGCAGCCTTGGCTTGTTCCGTGGCGAGCGCCACTTGCAAGACACGATCAGCATGGCGCTGCCAGAAACGGACCTTGCGCTTTATCACCGTTCGCAATCGCGCGTGTCTGAGCCATTCATCTATGGCACCACGGCGCGAAACGGTTTTTTCCGGCTTGAACTGTGCGCGCCAAACGCAGCTTTCGGTCATGCCTTGTATCCGCGCTTGCTCTCGGAGGCGCTGACGCTCAACGCGCGCTTGAAGCGTGCCAAGTTGCAGGTGCCGCTGCCGCAGGAGCCATACACACCGACGGTGGAACAAATCTCCATCGACTACATCGCCAGTCAGCGGATCTCGCTCAAACAGATGGCGCAGGCGTCATCGTCCGGACAGCTGTTCCACTTGCATCCGTTCGGCTACGACCGTCCGCGCGCGCGTCCAGGCATGGATGGGGTGCCGTTGTTGCCGCGATATTTTTACGACGGCAACTTGTATGTGGGGTTGTCCGGTTCGAGTCCGTGCGGCGCGTTAAGTGTTTATTTCCATCTGCGTTCGGAAAGTGCGGAGGAATGCTGGCAGGCGGCGTTGCCGCAGCCATCGTGGGCGGTATGGTGTGAAAAGGGTTGGCGCACGCTCGAAACCGATCGCACGTTGTCGGACGGCACGCTCGGCTTTTTGCGCAGCGGCATCGTGGTGCTCGACCTGCCGGCCGGCATGACTAGTGATTGCCCGCAGTTGCCAGGTCAGCTGCATTGGCTGCGCCTGAGCGCCGATGGTGTGCTGGAACGTCTGGCCGGTTTGTATGGCGTGTATACCCAGGCGGTGACAGCACGCCGCGTGCAGCCGCGCCGCACGGATGAACCGTGCACATCGTTGCCGCCTGGAACCATTCGCACACCGTTGCATGCGATCGGCGGATTGCGTGCGATCCAGCAGGTGGGTCCGTCCTTTGGGCTAAGCCAGCCGGAGGCGGCCGACATGCTCAGAGTACGCAGCGCGGAGCGTCTGCGCCACAAGAATCGCGCGAGCACGCCGTGGGATTACGAACGGTTGTTGCTGGATGCGTTTCCATCGCTATTCAAGGTGAAATGCTTTGCCAACGGCGAGGCACCGGCAGCGGCGATATCCGGCCAGCCAGGCGGCGTGCTGGTAGTGGTGGTACCCACGCCGCGCCAGGGTGTGTTGTTCCACAGCACCGAAGCACCGCGTTTCGACTCGGCCGTGCTTGAGCAGATGGCTGCCCATCTGCGCGAGCGTAGCGTGCCTGGCATCCGGATCGTGGTGCGCAATGCCGTCTACGAGCGTATCCAGGTGCGTTGCGCATTGCGTCTTGCGCGTGGGGTGCACGCGGGCGCGGCGTTGATCCGCATCAATCAGGCCATCGTGGAATTCCTGTCGCCGTGGCATGCGGACGGTTGTCGCGCCAACTTCGACTGGGACGTGCGTGCCGAGGCGATCGAGGCGTGTCTGCGCCAGCTCGACGAAGTCGATGTGGTCGGTCCAATGTCGCTGCTGCATATCGTGCGCACCGACAGCAACACTTACCAACTGCTGGATACGGCCCGCGCCGGTGCCGGCGCGCCGACGCGGCAGGTGCGTCCGGTACAACCATGGAGCTTGGTGTTGCCGACGCCGCGGCATCTGATCGAATTGATCGGCGTGCCATCCACGCGCGGTGCGCAGGCCACCGGCGTGGGCCGGCTTGAAATCGGCGGAACGTTCATCGTGGGCGGTGTACCAGCCGCTACGGGGCAGGGGACGCCATGACCATTCGCAACCGTGAGTCGCTCAGGAGTTACTTCAGCGATGGCGCGCTGCCGACGCAGGAGCATTTTGCGGACCTGATCGACTCGATGCTCAACATGAGCGACGAGGGTTTCCGCAAATCGGTTGAGCGTGGCTTTGAGGTCTCCGCAGCGGCGGGTTACGAAGCGTTACTCAGTTTCTTTCGCGATCAGGATCCGGACCTGCCGTTGTGGTCGGTAGTCTTCGGTGGGGCACAAGGGCAGTTGCTGATCCGCAGCAACCACGAACCATCGCAAGACGGACAGGCAGACGCGGCCGCACCATTGTGGTGTCTGGATCCGGTGGGGCGCGTCGGTATCCGCACGGCCAATCCAGAAGCCGAACTCGATATCGATGGCGTGCTGCGCAGCAAGGGGCGTCGTGGCAGTTACGCGCGCGCCACGGCCACGCCGCTGCCGGCGGACGGCGAGTGGCACGACCTGACCGACGATCTGGAAGGTTGCCAAGCGTTCGAGGTGACTGCGGGTGCCGGTCACCAGGGCAAGGGACGATTCGGCCTGATGCACGCAGTGGCACTCAACACCTACAACCCCACGCTGGGCATCCTCAATTTTCTCAACCGCAAGCGTGGCATTCGCAACACCGATGCGTTTTACGCGCGCCGCTGCGACCGCCTGCAATTGCGCTGGCTCGGCAGCAGCGGCCGCAACGCGGCGTATCGTCTGCAAATTCGCACCGGCTGCGATTACGGCCGTGGCATTGCGATCAAGGCGCACGTGACGCAACTGTGGTTCGACCCGCACATGGACGAGGGAAAACGGTGAACGTGCGGATCGAGAACGGCATCGGCACATCGGCGGCGACGCCCGGCGCAACCACGCCGATAGAGCGACCGTTGCCCGCGCTGATCGCGCGGCATCGCGGCGATGATCCGTTTGCCTATGAGGCATTGCGCAACCGGGCGGTGGCGTCTCTGCAGGCGCTCAGCGGCGCGCAGTGGACCGACTTCAATTATCACGACCCGGGCATAACGTTGCTGGACGCGCTGTGCTTTGCCTTGACCGAGGATCTGTTCGGCGCGCAACAGCCGTTGGTCGATTTGTTGGCGGCACCGGATGGCCGCATTCACTATCGTCGCCTGGGCCTGCATGCGGCGGAGGAAATCCTGCCGTGTCGTCCGTGCACGAGCATGGACTATATGCGCTGGTTGCTCGACCGCGTACCGGGCGCATTGCAGGCACATGCACGACTGCCCGACGGCAATGGTTTGTGGTGCATGGAGCTGGAAGTGGCCACCGCTCAGGCAGACAGCGCCGCGGCCACTGCGGCACGCGCCTACTGGGCGCAGCGCAATCTGGGCGAAGACCTGGCAACGTTGCCGAGCGTGCTGCAACCGCGCTGGTGCGCGCTGCAACTGAATGTAAGCATCGCGGGCACGCGCGCGCCGGAAGACATCCTGGCCGAACTGGTGGCGCGTTGCGCCGAATATATCGATGCGGCTCCGCGTCGTCTGTCGCTCACGACGCGCCTCGCCGCGCAAGGGGGTGATGCATCGCTGGCCGATGCGCTGGACGGCCCGCGCATGCGACAGGGCTGGATCGATACCGACAGCCTGGAACGCGATCTGGAAAGCCGTGTGTATTTCGGCGATCTGGCACGCATCGCGCTGACCGTCGATGGCGTGCTCGAAGTCAGTGAAATCAGTCTCAGCGCGGACGGGATGGATGGTTCCAGCGGCGCCTTGCCGCGTCGCGGCGATGGTTGGGTATTGCGCCTGCGTTGGCCGGACAAGCAAGAAGCCATGGTGGCGTGGCAGATCAAGCGACGCGGCAATCCGATCGGGATAGTGCAAGCAGCACTGCTGCATCGCCTGGACGACCTGCGCCGCGGCGTGGATGGCCGTGCCGCCGACAGCGCACCGGACGTGGCAGGCTCGCCGCTGACGCGACCGGAGGGCGAGTATCTGCCGCCGGACGTCTATGTGTCGCTGCATCAACAGTTGCCGCACATTTACCGCGAACGCGTCGATCTGATGGGCAATCCCGTCAACGCGGCGGAGACATCGCAGTTTCGCGCCTATCTGGCGCTGCTGGAACAGTGGCTGGCGCACGGCGACGCGCAAACCCACTATTTGCGCGAGCTGTACACGATTGCTCCCAGGCCGAGCGCGAGCTACGCGTGGCAGGTGCTCGGCGATGAGAACATTCCTGGACTCGATGCGCTGTACACGGTGGATCGCGAGCAGTTGCGCGATAACGTGTTCGCGTCGGCCGACGACGCGCTCGAGCGGCGTGGACGCGTGCTCGATCACTTGCTGGCGCTTTACGGCGAGGGTTGCTGGCAAGGCAGCATCCGTCCGTTCGGTTGGTATTTCAGCGCGGATGCATGGCACCTTCACCTGTTCGAACAGAAGCGCCGGATGCTGCTGCGCATCGTCACGCTTACACGTGATCGTCATGGCGCGATCGACTACAGCCGCCGCTCGCTCGGGCGACGCGGCAACACTTCGGCGCTGCAACAGCGGGCAAGCCTTCTGCTGGCCTTCAAGCATCACCACAGCCGCTTGCTGATGTCCGGGATGGGTGAGGCGCACCTTGGACTTGCTGCCGAAACGGATAGCCTGGCCACCACGGACGCATTGCCGGCAACCACGCAACCACCCGTGCTGTGGAGCCCACGTCGCCGACGCGTGGTCGATAGCATGGGAGAGGGCCTCGCAAGCGCGGCGCGGATGCTCGCCTTGCATTTTCCTGAATTGGATCTGCGCGCGCTCCCGCCGGCGCTGTTGCGCAGTGCCGTGCATGCAGAACGCTATCGACATGCCGACGCGGGTGCAGTGTGGCTCGGCAGCGACGACAAGGGCCCGTGCTGGCGTCTGAGGCTTCGTTCCACGCGCGTCTCGGCGGAAGCAGCGGCGATCTGCCTGCATGAATTCGCTTGCCGGCTGCAGCTCGAATGCGAAGGTATGCACTTGGTCGAACATGTGTTGCTTCGCCCACTCACCGGCAGCGATCCGGACATACCGGACGACTTCTATCGTTATCGCGTGACAGCCGTATTCCCTGCGTGGACCGCACGCGGAAGCAATGCATCGTTTCGCCGCGTGGCGATGGAAACACTGACGCTGAACGCACCCGCACACTTGCGTTTACAGACCTTGTGGCTGGATGCCGTAGCCATGCTGCGATTCGAACGCAGCTATGCAGCATGGCTGCAAGCCAAGCAGGCGCATTGCGCAGAAGTGCTTTCGCCGAACGGTGAGCAGCACGATGCAACGGCCCGTCGCTTGGAAGACTGGACACGCCTGCTGCGTTGGCTGTTGTGGCGACACCTGGATGCCGCCAAGCCGGATGGCGCGGGAGCCGCAACATGAGCCGCCACGTGATCGAGACATTGCAGTGGACATGCCGCAGCCATGATCGGCAAGCCAGTTTGGCGCAGCAGCAGCGATTGAGCGAGTTTCTGCGCGGTCCGGGTGCACAAGTGCTCAATACGCTGTTCGATCGACTGTCTGCGCGCGGCGAAGTGTGGCGCATCGATCAGTTGGAGATCGATCTTGGTGACGTGCAGACGACCGCCGATACCGATGGATGGACGCGACAGCTGGAGACCGCGGTCGACACCGCCTTGCGCCGCTTGCAGCAGGATGCATCGGCCAACCCATCGTCTGGTCGCGCAACACGGTCGGCGAGTCGCGCCGCCGACCGCGAGCTGGATCATTTTCTGTATTACCTCGAACATGGCAGATTGCATTGGTCAATGGCACCACTGGCCAGTGGTGCGCTGGCCGATTGGCTGGCCAGCCTGACACGACGGTTCGGCGCACGCCTGTGGCCGGCGCTGCTGCGCTTGCCACATGCCGATCGCACGCTGCGTCGGCTTGGCCACATAACGCCGTGTCACGGTTTGCAGGCCTTGCTGGCGCTGCGTCACGGTGAACTGGCGCATGTGCTGGATGATCTGGATAACACCGTGCTGGAACCGTTGCGCGCGCAAGGGCGCTTGAGCACCTATCAGCTTGCGCAAGTGCGACAGGCCTGGCGCGTGGCCGGTTTGCACGCGTTATGGGGGCAGGGCAGCAGTGCTTTGGGTATCGCTCGGGTGCAGCGTCTGATGGCCGCGCTAGGCGGCACTCTGCTTGCGCAGTTGGGGGAAAGCGAAGCATCGAAACTAGGCATCTGGCTGGAAGAAGCCTCGCCCGCATGGGGAACGTCCGGCTTGCGGCGCAGCCTGTTGCTTGGCGTGCAATCGCGGCTGCTTGGTGCGCAACCTGATTCGCGCAGACAAACGCTGCGCGACACCTCCGAAAGTGCCAATCACAGCGGAGCGGCCGGCGACGGTGCAGAACAGGTCGTGCTTCCCGCGACCTGGCACGAATCCCTGCGCCAGTTTGCGCTTGCGCATCAGGCCGACCCACACGTGCGCGAAGCGGGTTTGGGCCTCTCGCACTTACAAGCGTATCTACTCGATTACAGCCTCGCTTACTTGAGCGAAGCCGACCGCGTGCCGCAGGACCATGTCGCCTGGCAAGGCGTGTGGCAAAACGCCCTGCAAGCGTTGACCGACGAACGCGTTGGGAGCGTTCTGATCGGTACAGATGGCCGGGCGTCGCGATCGTCCTCGCGCGTGTTGACCGAACAGGCCGAACGGCCAAGCATCCGCAACAGCCGCAACAGCGACGGCACCGTCTCGCCTGCCGACGATCATCCGGACAACGAAGCGATCTACATCGTCAACGCCGGCCTGGTGTTGCTGGCCAACTATGCACCGCGCCTGTTCGGCATGCTTGGCCTGCTTGAGGGCGATGCGTTCGTCGACGAAGCCGCACAGCATCGCGCCGTGCATTGCCTGGTGTATCTCAGCGATGGGCACACCGATAGCGAAGAGCACGAATGGGTGCTCAACAAGTTGCTGTGCGGCGTAGCGATCGATGAGCCGGTGCCGCCGGCGCCACCGCTGGACGACATCCTTCCCATGCTCGACAGTCTGCTTCCGGCCGTGGTCGCGCACTGGAATGCTTTGGGCACGACCTCGCCAAAAGGTTTCCGCCAGACCTTTTTGCAACGCATCGGCCGGCTGATCGAGCACGAGGCGCACGAAGGCGAGCACTGGCGGCTGAAAGTGCAGCCCGGCCCGTTCGATGTACTGCTGGATCGGCTGCCGTGGCGTTACGGGACGATCAAGTTGCCGTGGATGAAAGGAGCGATCCATGTCGACTGGCGTTGACGATCGCTACGCCTTGCATGCTGCGGCACTCAGCCAGGAGCTCTACTGGCTGGACGCGGTACTCAACCTGCGTCTGGAACAACATTTCCAGCAACACGCGGAAGGTTTCGAAGTCGCGCCGCCCCCGCCGCCGCTGCAGCCGGGCAGTGCGCTGGCGGAACTGATTAGCGAGCTGGACCTGCTCCCGGTCGAACGCGCCGTGCTGGCACTCGCCTTGGCACCGCATGTGCGACCAGGTGTGCTCGATTTGTTGTTCGTGCGCAACCAGAACCTCGACCGCGGTTTCACCGAATTCGGCGGCTGGAAGGCGCAGCGCCATGGTGGCTTTCTGCCGACCGGCGAGACTGCAGCATTCTTGGTCGCCGGTGACCATCTCGCGCGACGCATCGCGCTGCTGGACTTGTTCGATCCGCAACATCCATTCATCGCGCGCGACGTGCTGCGTCTGGACTGCGAAACCTCAGGCAACGAACCCCAGCTCAGCGGCGCCTTGACGGTCAGCGCCGAAACGCTGCAGCGCCTGCAAACCGGCGTGTGGCACAAACCCGACTACAACATTCAGTTTCCGGCTAAACGCATCACCACTGATCTGGACTGGCCGGATCTGGTTCTGACGCCCGATGTCATGGACGAGATCATGGTGATCCAGACCTGGATGCAACAGGGTGACGACTTGATGCGCGATTGGGGATTGGCACGCGCGGTCAAGCCGGGCTATCGCAGCTTGTTCTATGGGCCGCCCGGCACCGGCAAAACGCTTACCGCGACTCTGCTGGGACAAAACGCCGGAGTGGATGTCTACCGCATCGACTTGTCGATGGTGGTGTCCAAGTACATCGGCGAGACCGAGAAAAACCTGGCGCGCGTGTTCGACCAGGCACAAAGCCGGCGCTGGGTGCTGTTCTTCGACGAGGCCGACGCGCTGTTTGGCAAGCGCGCCGCTGTGCAAAACAGTAACGACCGGCATGCAAACCAGGAAATCGCCTATCTATTGCAACGTGTGGAGGATTTTCCCGGCGTGGTGATTCTTGCCAGCAATTTGCGCGGCAACATCGATGAAGCGTTTTCGCGTCGCTTCCAGTCGATGGTGTATTTCCCGATGCCGGACGCCGAGCAGCGCCTGCAGTTATGGCGCGGTTTGTTGCCTAAGGCCGGGCGGCTGGCATCGGATGTCGACCTGGAGTCGATTGCCGAGCAGCATGTGCTATCCGGTGGTGCGATTCTCAACGTGCTGCGCTTTGCCGTGTTGCAGGCCGCGCGCGGTGGCGCAACGCAGATCGGCGCTAGACATCTGCGGATCGCGCTGGCCAAGGAGTTGGGCAAAGAAGGGAGGACGGTGGGATGACCCTCCTTGCGTGTTCCACCGCTATCGTGCGCCGTCGTCTTGCCATACGTTGCTGCGTTGTGGTGCTGATGTTGCTCTCGTTCGTGCCCAGTGTGGCAAAAGCCGTTTCCTGCACCAACGTACAGCCGCTGCAGCTGGGCAGCAGTGTCACAACGTTGCCGCAGGGCACGGTGGGGCAGCCGTATCAGTACACCTTGCATGCCACCGGGGGCGTGCCGCCTTACACCTACCATGCCGGCAGCCTTCCACCCGGCATCACACTCAATGTCGACGGCACGCTGACTGGCGCGCCCAGTTCATTGCCGTCGATCGCAGTGTTCCTGGCCAGCGTGCGTGATCATCACGGCTGCACCGCGCAGCAGACATATCGGTTGGCCATCGTGGCGCCGTGGCAGCCCTCTGCGCCGGTGCGTCCGCCTGCGCCACCGCCACCGCGGCCACCGGTTCCGGCCCCTAGGCCGCTGCCGCCCACCCCCTTGAGCACGTTGCCGTTGTCCGACACGTTTGCAGCGCCGGTGTCACCGCAGCCCTTCATGGACACGTACATGCTCACCGATGCGATATTCAAGGACAAAGATGTCCAGGATGCGCTCAAGCAGATGTCCACCTCCGCCGCATCGGCCGGCAGCATGGCACCAGCCGACGAACCGGACGACAGCGACACGGGTAATGCGGACGCGAGCGACACGGCCCAGCAGGGCGACTCCTCGATCGAGGACGATGCGAAAGCGCAGTTCCAACGCATGCTGCAGCCACTCATTGGCGTGGAGTATCCCGGGCGCGAGCTGTTCACTGCCGCGCTCGACACGCGGTTGTGCCGTTTCTCCGAAGCATTGATCGTCGCCGCCGCCAATAAGCAGGGCAAGCCGCCGCCGAAGATAAGCGAAAGCGACTGTCCGCCGGACTGGGCCAAACTCGCTAAGCAGAACGACTATGAGCCGCTCGACCCGCTGCCATGGAAGCAGGTGCCGCAATGGCTGATGGCCCCCAGCCTACGCAGCTTGCTTATCGAGAAGGCCGAGCAATCGCACCCGCTGTTGAATCCACCGGCGCCGTTATGGAGTGGCACGGGCTGCGGCTGCGTGCGCCAGCTCACCAGCGAGGTCTACGGTTTCTACCCGTTCTGGCACAACCAGGACAAACCCTTGCCGCTCGATTTCAGCCTGCTCTCGCGCATCGAGGTGTTCGCGCTGTGGTTTAAAGATAGCGGCGACCTGGCGTTGCCGACGTGGACCACGCCGGAGCAGACCGATTTCATTCGCGAGGCGCAACGGCATCGCACCGCGCTAGATTTCACGCTCTACCACAACGATTGGGAATTCCTGAAAGACGCCACCGACGACGACATTGCGCGCATCACCGTACGGTTGGCCGCGCAGTCGGCCGACTTCATCGACGCGCCGCTCACCGATCTGGCTTCGCGCAGCCATGCCTGGGTACCGTGTTTTGCCAAGATCGAACGTTACGGCAATGGCCTGACGCTCTATGTGGACCGGATACCGGAAGCCCAAAATCCGCTGCGACCGGTGTTCGCGCGCTATCTCGACCGGCAGATCCAGGCACTGATTAGCGAGCTGCGCCAACGCAACCGCAACTATGTGCTCAATATCGTGCTGCGCGATGCGGACATGACTGCGCCGGACGGCATTTGGCAAGTCAAGATGATGAATCAATACGTGCGAGAAGCTGAGTCACCGCTTTCGAACAGCGACCATGCTGCCGGAGACAGCATGCGCTACCGCAGCAACACCAACCTCACTCTACGCTATCTGGTGCTGCTTACCCAGCCCACCGAACGCAGCATGCGCGGGGTACTGACCACGATCGACCAGGACAAAAATCTCGACGAGGAAGATTGCCGCCTACTGTTGCATCGGGTGATTCCGATCGTGTCCAGCGGCGCCTCCAGCGAGACCGAACTGTCGGAGGACCTGGCCTATGCTTCCGACAACTTCGCCGGCGCCGGATTCTGGGCTGCATCGCCGCTGAACCAGCCAGTGGGCGAAATGATCTCAAAACGCGTACGCGCCAGCTTTCTGGCTCGGATTCCACACGCGGAACAATTGAATGCCTGGATCTGCGATTACCGCTGGCCGCTGCGTATGGCAGCCGAAGCACTGCTGGTGGCGTGGCTGATCGCATTTGCGTTCTATCAGTCGAGCTGCCGCATCCGACAGATCGGCTTGCCTTATCAATTGGGCCTGCTGCTTGGCGCCATCGCCTTTTTAGTCGTAGGCGCGTTGCTGTTGGTTGGTGACCCGGCCTTGGTACAGGTCCGTCAGGGCAATGCGTTGCTGGCACTGCTGCTGGTGGCGCTGGTTGCCATGATTGCCTATCACATGCTCAAACCACGGGTGGAGAGACCATGAAAACGCACAAAGTGGCGCAAGCCAAACAAGGTGTTGAATCGGCGGCGATGCAGGGCGACGGTGCCGGTGCCGTGCAACGGAAGGTGGCAGATACACCAAGGCAGATGGGGGAGGCGGCGCATATTGCCCAGCTCAAAGGCGATACCAAGCCGAAGGGGAAGATGCCGCCGCCCAAAAAGGGCAAGGGCAAGTGATGCCATCACGTGCGCACTTGTCATAGGCGGCGCACTTCAAGTGCGTAGCACATACCTCTTTCGTTTCGCATGATGCACTCGTGCAGAGAAGGCTTCGGATCGTGAAGCAAACTGATTCCGACGACCGCAGTAAGGTAAGTACCGAACAAGCACCGTCCAGCACCGGCGGCGCAATCTCGCATCCAATGCAACAAAAGATTGATGAAAGTCCAAGGCAGCGTGTCCAGCAGAATCATTTAGCCCAGTTGCAAAGTTCTTCTACGCCCCAACGGCCTTCTGGCTTGCCGTCGCAACTCCGTACGGGCGTCGAGGCCCTGTCAGGAATGGACATGAGCGACGTTGTCGTGCACCGCAATTCCGCCAAGCCGGCCCAGCTAAATGCTTTGGCATATGCACAAGGAAACGAAATTCATCTTGGATCGGGACAAGAGAAGCACTTGCCGCATGAAGCTTGGCATGTCGTGCAACAAAAGCAAGGAAGGGTAAAACCTACACTACAAATGAAAGGAGGAGTGAGCATTAATGCGGATGCTGGCCTGGAGAAGGAGGCGGACGCCATGGCGGCAAAAGCCTTGGCAGTAGAAGTCACGCAATTTAAATATGGAAATAGATTAGATGCCACAAGCCCGTCTAGCCAAAGCAATCTCGTCAAATCTGGCGGCCCCATCCAAAGGATTATTGAGCTTGAGTATGATGATGTTACCGGCGAGGAACTCGAATCAAATCTTGGATTTGATGCCGATAAAATGTATTTGCGACTGAAAAATCACTGTCGCATTCTAAAGCCCGAGGATCTCCGCGAGGAGCTTACAAGACTCGATGAACTTAATGCCATATTTGGTGACACTGCTGAATTGATTGATATTTTGATGTCCGACGGTTTTGTGGCTAAAAGACCGGCTGACGATTTTATGAAGTCCGCCAAGGTTGGATTGGAGCTTACCTTTAATAGTGAAAAATCAGCGGAATTTATAAAAAACGACGGTTTTCCCGAAGGCAAGAAAAACGAAGCCAAAAGCTGGTGGCGCTCTGAATTAAGTGCGTGGACAAGTGGCTTGGAACATGAAGATTATGTAGCTACGTATGAGCTTGAAATTGATATCGATAAAAGCCATCGGCAAAAGGATTTTGGTGGAGATACTAAAGATATGGAAAATTGGAGGGTGGTTTATAAATATGCTGATGGAAGCGTCGCCTGGTGGTGGCAGTTGAGCATGGATCCAGGCGTCGTCGAAATTCAGACGGCCCCCACTTCAGGAGGCAGTTTGTCCAGTGGTTTCATATCTGAAATCGTCGACACCATTTATAAGCGTGCCGCTGCACGTCAATTTAGCCCCGGGGGAGGCGGCGGGCACGTTAATGTCGATTTCAAAACCGGTTTTAATAAAGATCCGTCTTTGATTCCTAGGATACTTGTTGCAACAGAAATAATAGTTGGCAATCTTCAGCGAAGTAGGAATGATCTGTATGCGTCGCTCATTGATTTCGAAAATGAACTTGAAGACCCTTTTATAGGTACTAAGAGGGTCAAAATGAATACTAAAAAAGATGGCAGCTGGGATGCATCGCACCTACCTGATTCACGTGACGAACGGAGCTACTACGCCGAATGGCATCGAGACGTCATGGAGAAAACGGGAGAGAGGGTGAAAAATATGAAAAATCTTCAACATTTTAGAGAGGCGCACGCACAGTGGCTTCACTTGCATCCCTCGCTTTCTCAACAAAAAGGTGCTACTGAGCGCACTGGAAAACTAACTGAAAAAAGGGACGACGAAGGGCTGCGCGCGGCGCTTCATTATCAGGCGGTTAATATAGATCACTTATTCGAGGAAGTCATCGAAGACGAAGAAGTTGGCGTCATTGAAGATCCGAGACGTTTGGAGTTCAGGTTTTTTAAAGGACAAGAAGATATAGGTGACATTATTGACTGCATCGAGTTAATTGGATTAATAGTTAAGAAGGCGAGTAGCCTATGACGCAAGAAAGTGCGTGAGGCACGAAATGGGGTTCGTAATGCGGTTCGCCGAAAAAGGGAAGGGCAACTGATACTGCTATGCGTGCGGTTTGTTCAAGTGCGCGTGTGGCGTCATGTCCATCACGAACACGTGCTCAAGGGTTGCGTACCATGAAACAAGCTGTTCGTTCCGATCGCAACAAGGTAAGTGCCGAGAAGGTACATTCAAATGTTGACAGCGCCGTAACACATTCAGTCCAGCGAAAGATCGATGGAAGCCCGAGACAACGCCAACAGCAGAATCGTTTAACCCAGTTGCGAGGTGCGCCAGCACAATCCAGACCCCATAGCTTGACATCACAGCTGTCCGCAGGCATCAAGGCGCTGTCAGGGATGGATATGAGCAGCGTTGTCGTGCACCGCAATTCCGCCAAGCCGGCGCAGTTGAATGCCCTGGCATATGCGCAGGGAAACGAAATTCATCTTGGCCCGGGACAAGAAAAGCACCTGCCGCATGAAGCATGGCACGTAGTGCAGCAGCGTCAGGGACGCGTCAGTGCAACGACTCAACTGGCCGGGATTACCATCAACGACCAACCTAGCTTGGAGCGCGAGGCCGATGCGATGGGGACCCGTGCACTGCAAATGCGCGGAGCTAGCGGTGATCACTCGGAAAAAATACTCAAACGCGATGTGGCTGGTAGCCACGCCATCGGAAACGTCGCACAGTGCGTTTTCTACAATAGCGAAGCTAACCTGTGGGCAGCGGTGGAACCGGCAACACCGTTGCAGGAGATAAGAGGCATCATCGACGGTAACGGTGAGCTCAGAGCCGCTTACGAAGATTCATTGGTTCATCTGAACAGGATGAATTTCGTTCAACAGGCCGGACAGCAGCCCGAGGCGAACTACGCCCAGAATGCCGATACCAGCTACGACATCAATTATGGCCTTCGCGCAACGCTGAACGGGTCGTTTACCCAACCGATCCATTTCGTATGGGCAATGATCCACGAGATGGGCCACATCAATTCCGGCTTGCAATACGCCACGAATATCGCTGCTGGGGAGCTCTATCACGTCACCAACATGCATTTGCCTGGGGCCGCAGGTCCAACATTTCAGGAATCCGCCATTGGCATAAACCAGCGCAACGATCCTCAGCACGGCTGGGAGGTGCAACGTCAGACCATGGCCGTAAATTGGGCCGTCTTGCAAAACCTGCACACAGGCGATCATGGTTTTTCGACGGACGATATCACTCATCTGCGCGCCAGGGAAAACTATGCGCAAGGCGTAGGGCCGGAGACGCATTACGACACCGTGCTCATCGACATTTTGTATTTTCTCCAAGCCACCGGTTTGACAGAAACGCACTATTACGCTCAGGCCACGGCGATGCTGGGAGAAGCAAATGTGAGAAGACGCGCGGGCGTAGGTGACGTGGCCGCGGTGGCGCTGGTGGGCGCTCCGGTCAATTATTTCCTCAGCCTGTACAACGCTGTCGCCGGCCTGTTGAATGATCCCGCGTGGGCCCAAGAGGGTGAGGCACTCATCGGTCACAAATTTCCCTCCGGCATCGTATCCATGAGGGATAAATTGACTACGGTTAACAAGAGGGATGCATTGAACGAGATAAGGGGTATTGCGGTTACTCAAGCCGCGATGGAAAGTAAACGCAGGTCCGAATCCACTCAGCAGGCTTACGACATATTGAGCGATTTGGGTAGGCGAAATGATTTTTCCAGCCTGATCGCCAGCGTCAAGTTATGCAAACGGTTCCTTGGCGTTCAGAAGGAAGACGGGGTCGAGCTTCAGTGACACAGTCAGAAAAAACCAAGCATTTTTCATGCGTGCGTTGGGGACGAGTGTCGCCTACAGAAGTGGGCACGCCATGAAAGAGTTTGCTCCGGCGCAAAACGAAGTGATGGCGGCCGCGGATGTAGGCCGAGGCCTGCTGGAACATCCGTTGCAGAGGCAAATCAATGGCAGCGCCAGACAAGTTGCGCAGCGGAAAAAGCTTGCGCAATTCCAGCAGGACGGGGCGCAAGCAAACTCTTCAAACGGACTTCCGCCCACCCTGCGCGCGGGAATCGAAGCGCTCTCTGGCATGAATATGAGTGATGTGGCCGTGCATCGCAATTCGGCAAAACCGGCGCAGTTGAATGCATTTGCTTACGCACAAGGCAACGATATTCATCTAGGCCCAGGGCAGGAAAAGCACCTGCCTCACGAAGCCTGGCATGTGGTGCAGCAAAGGGAAGGGCGCGTACGTCCGACGATGCAACTGAAAAAGGGCGTGGACATTAACGACGACGCAGCGCTTGAACGCGAAGCGGATGTCATGGGAGCACGCGCGCTAGGTGCGGCTTCGCACAGCTCTCTTCAGACTGGGAGGGCTGCGGCTCCTGCGCAAACGAAAGTGCTTGCCCGCAAGGTAATTCAAGGGAATTTCGCAGTACAGGTGATGCTCGATGAATTCGACATCGACGACCCAGTGACTGGCGGACCTGATGCCGCCAAGACGAGTCATAAGGAGTTGCGCATCGCCAGTGTGCACATTGCCGAACGCCCGGACGGGTTGTTCAAGCCCGACGAAAAGAGCCACACGACCGCGTGGGCGGTTTACACCGATCAGCTGCGCAATGCCGTGCTGGGTCGCCCGATATCCGAAGCGGTGACCGCCATCCATAACCTATATTCCGACACAAAAAACCTGCCCGGTGTCGCACGAGCGGGAAATCTTGTCGGCACACCCTTGGTCACTTATCAGGCGGCGAAGAACGCCATGGATAAACTGCTGCCAATAAAACTCTCAGCGTTGCCGGAAGAGCGTCATGTTGATCTGGTGCAGCGTTTGGCCAAAGCGTTTCTTGCCTATCGCAACGCTGTTCCATTGTCTCAGTTGGATATAGGTCGTGCCACCGGTCACGGTGAGCCGGCGGTGCTGGATTTGTTGCGGCCGCTCAATCAACTGACCGACGGGTGGGAAGAGGATCCCGCCGATACCGAAGGCATGCGTCCGAAGGCCGGCGAAGCCGAGAAAGCCCGTAAAGCGATGTGGAGTCTTCTGGATACGGGCGCGATTACCTCTCTCGACACCTTGACAGCAACACCCGCCACCGCGCCGGGCACTTCCGATGACGATGGCGGTCCTGCCAATCGCATTGCTGATGTGATCACGCAGCATTTGTGGACGCTGGAAAATACCTACGAGACAGCATTTCGCGCCATCGAGATGGACAGCGAGCCATCCATTCGCTGGTTTCTAACTTCGATTGGCTATCGCGGGTCGTATCAAAATCTCATCTACAAGAAAATCTGCGGCCATTACGATGTTGCAGCGGAAAAAGCTTCCGTTGAGAACAATGATCGCCTGATGACCCAGGGAGCGGGTAATCAGGGGATGTTCTCGGCACAGATAACCACGTCCCAGGCCGGCGTGGTAACAGCCCTTCAAATCGGCGGCCGAGCGCTAACCACATTGGGATCCGCACAGGGCAGCCATGCCACTGCGTGGGTCGTTTATGTCGATGCCGTGCGCAATGTCGTTGTGCAAAAGTCGTTTGAACAGGCTCGAGACGGGATGCTCAAGCTGTGTGCGGAAGTCAAGAATCTTCCCGGTATGCAAAGAGTGAAGCTGCTAGATGAGAAGCAGATGTACTGGTATTCCCAAGCCGCTGCCGAGTTGGACGGAGCGATCTCGGCGGCCAAAGGCATCGCCTCCAAGGTCATTGTAGTGCCGGCACTACAACGCTTGATCAAGGCGTATCTGGCTTTTCGAAATGTCGTGCCGTTATCGGAGATCAAGGGCGGCTTAGCCGACGGCAATGCCGAAGCCCACTATCGAGCCAAGATTCGCTATCTCGAAAGCGACTTCGCAACATGGACAGGTGTGGGCGCCGCGCCGGATCGGAGTCCCGCCATCTACCTGGAAGCATTCTGGGAGTTGTACGACTACAAGATGGTCTACAAAGCAGCTATGAACCTCGTGGAACCGGAGGACGCCCCCGGCATCAACCCGAAAGAAGATGGCTTGCTCATGTTGGGGGATAGCCTTCGACAACATCTTATATCGATGCATGCCGCTTATCCGAAAGCATTTACTGCGCTAAAAGCCGATCAGAAGGAATCGGTCTACTACGTGCTGAACAAAATTGGCATTCGAGACGAGTATTGCGAGGCGATTCTCGCGCGTGCCCACGGGAAGGGATAAGGGTTTGCTGGAATCGGTCAATTGGCGCTCCATGTGCGGAGATCCAAGCAGTAAGCCGTATGCCAGTGTCGCGGTCCATTTAACTGCGTCATCTACGCGTCGCCACTAAAAAATTTTAGAAAATCATGGAGATACTCGAGGGAGCCTATCCGTTCGTGTCCTACCTATAGAAAACATGACATGGTTACGCGGGCATTGCGCAAAAGAAGACATGGTTAGGAGATGAACGTCTCCCTTGTTGCGATTAGGGCGCGTTATCGCGGTTAGGGTGGTGACGCTACAAGACCTTCTTTGAGATGTTCAAGGGCTACGAGAATCCGGCCTTCGAGTAGGGCAACCATCCCGGAAGCAAAGAGGCGCATGGAGTCTTCCTCGCAATGGTTTGCGAGGGGGCGAAAGGTAATTGCCGCCGTAAGGGGATCATTGGCCTGAATCACTAGATAACCGAGCATAAAACGCGCGATATGGAAGTCGGGGGCGAGAGCAATTGCTCGAAGGGCACGGCACGGAGGTATCTTTGTTGATGCCCTCTCATGTCGCCTACGTGGGTAAGCGATAACGATGGCAGGCAGCGACCTCCGCATTCGGCGGAGGAGTAACGCCAATTGGCTCTTTGCTTAAGGGTGAGCTGACTTAAAAGTACTAGATCGACTGGTGCAAAGCTCTCTGTGCTGCTTACGTCCCGGTTCGTAGTCTGCATTCACCACCGCAGTGCGATGGGTTCCCTGGCAGCCCGCCATTCCATGAAGAGCTAAGCTATGACCAAGCCGAGCAAGAGCCGTCCCGCCAAACCGTCTCCCGAATACCGCGGGCAAGGTGGTGAACTGCATCTGGAAGCCGGAGGCAGGCATCCGCCGCTGACGACCAATCAGGGCATCCCGGTCGCTGATAACCAGAACTCCTTGTGCGCCACGCCGCATGGGCCGGCGCTGCTGGAAGACTTCGTCCTGCGCGAGAAAATTACGCACTTCGACCACGAGCGCATCCCCGAGCGCATCGTGCATGCGCGCGGTTCG
>JAATFF010000142.1 GCA_015655335.1 Lysobacterales bacterium
CAGCAGCGTTCTGAGACCACAGGCATCGGTTTCTCCGCCGAGGTTCGCTCGAAAGAGCGCACGGAAAATCTCGGCAAGGTGTTGGCGGAAGTCGAGCCAGCGGACTTGGTGCGTTTCGGGCTGATTCCGGAATTCGTCGGTCGTCTGCCTGTCGTTGCAACGCTAGACGAACTCGATGAGCCGGCCTTGGTCAAGATTCTCACCGAGCCGCGCAACGCTGTGACCAAACAGTTCCGCAAACTGTTCGAGATGGAAGGTGTCGAGCTGGAGTTCCGTCCCGAAGCGTTGCAGGCGGTCGCCAAGAAGGCGCTCAAGCGTAAGACGGGTGCTCGCGGCCTTCGTACCATCCTCGAGCAGGTGCTGCTGGACACCATGTATGAGCTGCCGTCGCTGGAGCACGTCAGCAAGGTCGTGGTGGACGATGCGGTGATCGAAGGTCAGGCCGAGCCTTACCTGATCTATCGTGGAAACTTGCAGCAACCACCGCGTATCAGCAGCGAAAGCGGCGACGCAGCGGCCTAAGCGTTACAACATCCGCTATCGACGGCCTCGGCATAAACGCCGGGGCCGTTTCTTTTTCGTTGCACGGCCAACACTTGAGTGCGGGCCGAATCGCCTCCACTTGACGAGTTAATGACCTCGGCGCAGTGTCGGGGCTGTCCGCTTCAATTTTCGCGAGAGATTTCCTGCGATGGCAAAAAGTGCCGCATCTCCAGCCACCACCGGTGCCGTTCTAGACGCGCTGCCGGTACTCCCGCTGCGCGACGTCGTCGTGTATCCGCACATGGTGATTCCGCTGTTTGTGGGCCGCGACAAATCCATGCGTGCGCTTGAGCGCGCGATGGAAGGCGAGCGTCAAATTCTGTTGGTCGCGCAAAAAAGTCCCGATATTGACGATCCAGCGATCAAGGATCTTCACGAAATTGGTACGCTCGCCGGCGTGCTGCAATTGTTGAAACTTCCTGATGGCACGGTGAAGGTGCTGGTCGAAGGGCAGTCGCGCGTATCGATCGAGGAATACCACGACGAGAGTGGCATGCTCACAGCGCGTTCGCGCGTGATCGAGCCTGTCTACAGCGTCAAGGAGCGCGAACTGGACGTGGTGTCGCGCACGCTGGTCTCGCTGTTCGAACAGTTGGTGAAGCAGAGCCGCAAGTTGCCGCCTGAAGTGTTGGCGACGCTTTCCGGCATCGACGATCCTTCGCGCTTGGCCGACTCCATTGCAGCGCACCTCACGGTACGCATGTCGGACAAGCAACGTGTGCTGGAAACGGCAGACGTCGGTCAGCGCCTCGAATTGCTGATCGGCCTCGTCGACGGGGAAATCGATCTGCAGCAGGTAGAGAAGCGCATCCGCGGCCGCGTGAAGTCGCAGATGGAGAAGAGCCAGCGCGAGTACTACCTCAACGAGCAGATGAAGGCGATCCAGAAGGAGCTGGGCGAGGGCGAAGATGGCCCGAACGAAATCGAGGAATTGCAGAAGAAAATCGAAGAATCCGGTATGCCCAAGCCGGTGCTGACCAAGGCGCGACAGGAATTCGGCAAACTCAAGCAGATGTCGCCGATGTCGGCCGAAGCCACGGTGGTGCGCAACTACCTGGATTGGCTGATCGGCGTGCCATGGAAAAAGCGCAGCAAGGTGCGCAAGGACCTTGCGCTGGCGCAGGACGTACTCGATGCCGATCACTTTGGCCTGGAAAAGGTCAAGGAACGCATCCTCGAGTACCTTGCCGTGCAGCAGCGTGTGACCGCCATGAAGGGTCCCATCCTGTGCCTGGTCGGTCCGCCCGGTGTCGGCAAGACCTCGCTCGGTCAGTCGATTGCCAAGGCGACTAACCGCAAGTTTGTCCGTATGAGCTTGGGTGGCGTGCGCGACGAAGCAGAAATCCGCGGTCATCGCCGCACATATATCGGTTCGATGCCGGGCCGAATTGTGCAGAACATGAACAAGGTCGGCACCAAGAATCCGCTGTTCGTGCTCGATGAAATCGACAAAATGTCGATGGATTTCCGCGGCGATCCGTCATCGGCGCTGCTGGAAGTGCTCGATCCCGAGCAGAACCACACATTCAACGATCACTATCTGGAAGTCGATCTCGATCTTTCGGAAGTGATGTGGGTTGCTACCGCAAACTCGCTGAATATTCCCGGTCCGCTGCTGGATCGTATGGAAGTCATTCGTATCCCCGGTTACACCGAGGACGAGAAGCTGGCGATTGCACTCAAATACCTGCTGCCCAAGCAGATCAAGGCGAATGGCCTCAAGCCGGACGAAGTATCGGTAGAGGAGGAAGCCGTACGCGACATCGTGCGCTATTACACGCGCGAATCGGGTGTGCGTAACCTTGAGCGCGAGATATCCAAGATCTGTCGCAAGGTCGTCAAGCAATTGACCTTGGGCGAGCACAAGAAAGTCGCAGAGAAGTCCAAGGCCACCGAAACGAAGAAGAGCAAATCAAAGGCTGCTGTTCCCAGCAAGCTGCGTGTGGACTCGGCGAATCTCGATAACTACCTGGGCGTGCGTCGCTTCGACTTCGGCCGCAAAGAGCAGCAGAACGAGATCGGCCTGGTCACCGGCCTGGCGTGGACTCAGGTGGGTGGCGATTTGCTCAGCATCGAAGCATCGATCGTCCCGGGCAAGGGGCGACAGATCCTTACCGGTCAGTTGGGCGACGTGATGAAGGAATCGATTCAGGCCGCACTCTCAGTCGTTCGTGCGCGTGCTAGCCAGCTTGGCATCGAGGCCGATTTCCACGAGAAATTCGACCTGCACATCCACGTTCCGGAGGGTGCGACGCCGAAAGACGGTCCTAGTGCCGGTATTGCGATGTGCACGGCACTCGTGTCGGCGCTGACCAAGGTGCCGGTCCGATCCGAAGTCGCCATGACGGGGGAAATTACCCTGCGTGGCCGCGTGCTGCCGATCGGTGGATTGAAGGAAAAATTGCTCGCCGCGCATCGCGGTGGCATCACCACAGTGATCATTCCCGACGAAAATCGTAAGGATTTGGCAGATATTCCAGAGAACATCACCAGCTCGCTGGACATTCACCCCGTGCGCTGGATCGATGAAGTGCTCGACATCGCGCTGGAGCGTCCATTGCAGCCGCTAGCCGCCAAGGATGCAGCGGAAGCCGCTGCGACGGCTGAAGCCACTACGCACGACGAGAACGCTGAGACACCCACACGTACGCACTGAGCGCGTTTTGTTCCGTTTTGTAATCTGCGACAGGCGACACGTTTCACGTGTCGCCTGTTTAACCTCGTGCCATACCGTTGCCAAACAACGGCTGCATGGTATGTGGTAATGAAAACTGTATGCTGCTGAACCCCTCGCGAAGCGTTGGTACTGCTTATATTGCGGACCCCGGAGGGCGCTGGTATAAAGGCTCACCGCCATCCTGGAGCTTCAGCAGAATGCACAGCGATGCGGGATCGCGTGGCAACGCCTTCCATGAATCAATGATCCTTCCTGCGTTGTCCCGTCCCAAACCTATCACGCGGGCCGAATACCTGTTTAAGGGAGTAACTCAATGAATAAAACCGATCTGATCAATGCCGTGGCCGAACATGCCGAACTGACCAAGGCCGACGCAGGCCGCGCGCTCGAAGCGTTCTTCGAGACCGTGCAAAAAGCGCTTAAGAAGGGTGACGACGTGTCGGTGGTCGGCTTTGGCACCTTTACTGTGCGCAGCCGCGCAGCCCGTACCGGCCGTAACCCCCGCACGAACGAAGAGATCAAGATCGCCGCCTCCAAAGTTCCTGCTTTCAAGGCTGGCAAGACGCTCAAGGACGCCCTAAACTAAGCGGCCCGCTAGGGTTGCGGGTGCTTAGCTCAGCGGTAGAGCGTCGCCCTTACAAGGCGAGGGTCGTAGGTTCGATCCCTACAGCACCCACCAGACATGTGGAGCGGTAGTTCAGTCGGTTAGAATGCTGGCCTGTCACGCCGGAGGTCGCGGGTTCGAGTCCCGTCCGCTCCGCCACAGTCCGCAAGGGCGCCCGCGTGGCGCCCTTGTTGTTTAGGTTCGTTGTTTTGTTTCCCGCTGCGAACGCAGCCAAACACAGTTGTGGGAAGGGCTCATGCTGCAGTCACTACGTGACAAAATACACGGATGGCCGGCCATTATTGTGCTGGGCATTGCCGTATTTGCGATGTCGTTCTTCGGCATCGAAGGTTATTTCAGCTCTCAAGCCGATACCTTCGTGGCGAAAGTCGGCAAGCGCGAAATCAGCCAGCAGCAATTCCAGGACACGATAAATCGCATCCGTCAGCAGCAGCGTGCGCAGATGGGCGATCGGTTCGATCCGAGCGCTTTTGATAAACCCGAATTCAAACAGCAAATAGTTGATCAGTTGATCGGCCAGCAATTGCTGCTGCAAGCCAATGACGATTTAGGTATGCGTGTTTCGGACCAAGCGTTGCGCGAGGCCATTGCAGCCATACCGTCTTTCCAGGTGGATGGCAAATTCGATCCAGACATGTACCGCGCTGCGTTGGCGTCTTCCGGCATGACGCCCGATGCATTCCAGGACAGCATGCGCACTTCGCTGCAGAGCAATCTGCTGCCCGATGCGATCAGCGGCAGCACTATTGTTACTAATGCCGATATCGACCGCTATCTCGATGTCAAATTGCAGCGTCGGGATATTCGCTATTTCGTGTTGCCGCGTCCGGCGCCGGCCGACAGCCAGGTCACCGATGCGCAGGTGCAGGATTACTACAAGGCGCACCAGTCCGATTACATGAATCCGGAGCAGCTGTCGCTGAAGTACATCGAGGTGAACGCGGCGAACCTGAAGTCGGATACGCAACCCAGCGAAGACGAGCTGAAGAAGCGCTACCAGGATGAAATCCAGCGTTTTGGTATGCCTGAGGAACGTGAGGTCTCGCACATCCTGATCAACGTGCCGAAGAATGCAACGCCGGCACAACAGAAAATTGCACTCGACAAGGCCGAAAAGATCGCTGCGGAGGCAACTCCCGATAATTTCGCCAAATTGGCGCAGCAAGATTCGGAAGACTTGGGTTCGAAGCTGCAGGGTGGCGATCTAGGCTGGTTACAGAAGGGTGTGACTAACCCGGCCTTCGATTCAGCCATGTTCGCATTGCAGAAGGGTCAGATTTCCAAGCCGGTGCTTTCTGACGAGGGCTACCACATCATTTGGCTGCGCGATGTTCATAGCGGTCAGACGAAACCCTATGCGGAAGTGCGCGATCAGCTTCTTAAGGAGGCTGTCACGGCCGACCATGATCGTCTGTACAGCGACGTGGCAGGCAAGATGACCGACCTCACCTCGCAGAATCCTGGTTCGTTGGAACCGGCTGCGCAGGCGTTGCAACTGCAGATCAAAGACACGCCGCTGTTCGGTCGCGATGGCGGAAAGGATATCGCCGCAAATCCGAAGGTGATTGCCGCTGCGTTTTCCAACGATGTGCTGGTATCGGGCAACAACTCCAGCTTGATCGATCTGGCTAAGACCGACTCGATCGTGATACGCGTGGATAAACATATTCCTGCTTCACCACGTCCCGTGGCTGAAGTGCGCGATGCGATTACGCAGAAGATCCTCGATGAGCGCATTGCCGAAGCAGCTCAACAGAAAGCCGATGTTCTGGTTGAACGCTTGAGCAAGGGCGAAGACATGGCGACCGTCGCCAAGGCCGAGCATGCCCATCTGCAGACGGTCAATCAGATTCAGCGCGTCCAGGAGGATGTGCCGGCGCCAGTGCTGACACAGGCCTATGTGACGCCGCATCCTGTCGGTGGCAAGGCGCAATATGGTGATGTTTCACTGGGTCAGGGCAACTACGCCGTGCTCGCGGTCGACAAGGTCGAGGGCGGCGACTTGTCCAAGTTCACAGCCGATGAGCGGCAGCAACTGTATCGCCAGATGATGCAGGCTTATGGCGGTGTGGAAACACAGGGCTATATCGACATGCTCAAGGCGAACACCAAGGTCGAGATTGCCAAGGATCGTATGTAACGTGCTTCCGTGCCGGTGTTACCGGTACGGTGCTTCGCAAATACAAAAAAAGGGCGGCTCCAAACGGGCCGCCCTTTTTTCTTTCCTATAAGAAAACTCAGATGCCGGTCATGCCGATAATGTTGTAGCCCGCATCCACGTAGGTGACTTCGCCGGTGATGCCGGAGGCAAGATCCGAACACAGGAACGCGCCAACGTTGCCGACTTCGTCGATGGTGACGCTACGGCGCAACGGGGCATTCTCTTCCACGTGGTCGAGCATCTTGCGGAAGTTTGCGATACCGGCGGCGGCCAGCGTCTTGATCGGGCCTGCGGAAATCGCGTTCACGCGGGTCGTCTCCGGACCGAGGTTGAAAGCCAGATAGCGCACATTGGCTTCGAGACTGGCCTTGGCCAAACCCATCACGTTGTAGTTGTTCAGGGCGCGCTCTGCACCTAGATAGGTGAGGGTGAGAATCGAGCCATTGCGACCAGCCATCATCGGCCGTGCGGCCTTGGCTAGTGCAGCCAGGCTATAGCTCGAAATGTCGTGCGCGATCGTGAAGTTCTCGCGGGTCAGGTTGTCCAGGTATTGTCCCTGGATCGCTTCACGCGGTGCGAAGCCGATGGAATGCACGAGGATATCGAAACCATCCCAATGCTTGCCCAATTCGACGAACAGATTCTCGATCTGCGCATCGTCGGCGACGTCGCACGGCAGCACGATGTTGGAGCCGAACGCATTGGCCGCTTCGTCGACACGATCCTTCATGCGATCGTTCGGGTAGGTAAAGGCGAGTTGTGCACCCTCGCGATGCATCGCATTGGCAATGCCCCAGGCGATCGAGCGCTGGCTGGCAATGCCGGTGATAAGGGCACGCTTGCCGTGCAGGAATCCCATGCGTCCTCCAAAAGGTTGTCAGTGCGCCGCGGCGGCGCGGCGGCGGGAGTTTAGCAGGCATGGCCCCGGAGAGCCTCCATACGTCACGGCATGGATTTGTCAGGGTGCATCGAGCTTGAGCACTTGCCCAGGCTTGAGCGCCTTGCCGTGCAGATTATTAAGGCGCTGGAGCGTGCTCACGCTGGTGGAGTAGTTCCGAGCAATTTGCCAAAGGCTTTCGCCGGGGCGCACCGTGTGGGTCCTGCCTCGGTGCGATGGCTTGGTGTCCGCTGGGCTGCCTTGCTTGATGGGCATCTTGTCTTCAGAAGCGACCTGGGCTGGCGGATCGGCAGGCGCCGATGTACTGGCTGTCATGTTTTGATCGCCAGCTCCTTGCATAGCGCCACGCAATTGCTCAGCGTTGAGGTGCGGCATGAGCAAATGCGGCGTATTGGCATCCAGCATGTCGCTATGCACGGCAGGATTCAGCCGTTTGAGCGTGTCGGGTGCCATCCCCGCGTTGTTCGCAGCGCCGGACATCGTCATGCCGTGGCTGACTTCAACGGTTTCCAGATGCTGATCGGGTGGCAGCGTGGGTAGCTCCACGTTGAATCGTGAGGGGTCGCGTACGACGCACGAAATAGCCAGCAATTTGGTCAGGTGCTCGCGCGTGATGCGTGGAACGGGCAGTTTCGGAATAGCCGGCTCTTTCGGCGGCACGCCATGTTGCTGGACGAGCCGTCGCACCGCGTACTCTCCGCGGTTGAATGCATAGTCGACCAGGCGCCAGTCGTGCAGCTCGTTGTAGTAGTCATGCAGCATATGCATGATGCCGTCGGTGGATGCAGAAGTGTCCAGACGTCCGTCGTAACCGCGATCCACGTGCAGACCGATGACATGTGCGGTGCTCGGCACGATCTGCCACATACCAGCCGGCAGATTGCGGTGACCGGGCACGGGTTGATATTGGCTCTCCACCCACGGCAGCAGCACGAATTCGCCGGCCACATCGTATTTCTCGGCAACCTGCTGCACATAGACCAACTGCGACAGCGCACTGTTCATCTGTGCTTCGAAGCGCTGCGGGTTCTGTGTGTAGCGATGCGCCCACACCATGATTTGTGGATCTGCATCGCAGTCGGACATGGCAAAGCTGCCACGCAGCTTGTCCCACACATTAGCTGTGTCGACAGACGCAATAGGTGTCGTAGCGGCTTGCGGTTGAGGCGAAGAGGATGCCGGGGGCAATGGAGCAGGGGTTGGCGTTACTGTCGGTCCGGGTTTGGGTGCGGTGGTCGGTGGGGTGGCACAGGCCGCCAATAGCGAGGCAAGCATCACGAGCGGAAGTCGCTTCACGGGTTTCATGCTCGGAATACATCCTTGGCGGAGCGCAATGCCGCGAAGCGGGCCACAGGATCATTCGCCGAACCATGTCGTCGGCACCAATCCACGACGGCCGCGCTGTCCACACGCAGGAAGGGATTGCAGGCAAGTTCGCTCGATAACGTTGTGGGCACACTGGGGCGATGATCGGCACGCAGACTGGCGACTTCGTCCAGCCTTTGTTTGAGCGCTGTGTTATCGGGCTCGATCGTCTGTGCAAAGCGGCCGTTGGCAGCGGTGTACTCATGACCGCAACACACCAGCGTATCGCCGGGCAGCGACGCCAAGCGTTGAAGCGACGACAGCATTTGTGCAGGCGTGCCTTCGAACAAACGGCCGCATCCCAGGCTGAACAAGGTATCCCCGCAAAGCAGAACGCCTTCGCCAACGTAGACGATGTGACTAAGCGTGTGTCCCGGAACCGCGATGATGTCGAAACGCGCCAACGGGTGCGGCAAGCTCAATGTCTCGCCGTCCTTTACGCGATGCGTGGCAACCGCAATCCGATCATCATCGGGCGCGTAAACCGGTACATCGTAGGTTTCACGCAAGCGATCGGCGCCGCCGATGTGATCGGGATGGTGATGCGTCAACAGAACGGCGCGTAGCGTCAGCTTGCGCGCGCTAAGTGCGGCCTCGACCGGCGCAGCTTCGCCCGGATCGACGACGATGGCATCGCCGCTGTCATCGTGCAGTAGCCAAATGTAGTTGTCGGCAAGCGCCGGTAACGGTACGACGTGCAAGGCGATCTCCGCTGCGTTTTCGTATCGACTGACGCAGGCGTCCGGCATGCGCGTGATCGCCGAATATAAAACCCTCGCGGCGGACGCTCGTTAGATATGCGTTAATCGGAAGATCGTTCGAACGCTCTTGGGCACTGGTTCGTCTTTATGGGGCCAACCATTAAACTCATGTCCAACCCGCCCCGCGACAGGTCATTCATACACATGCTTCCGCGCACCCACGATATCTACGCAAGTGCGCCCATGCGTGGTCTGCTGGCAGACGAAGCGGTGGCGTATATGCCTGATCTGCGTCGCTGTGCCGGTAATCGGGCGCTGCTGCTCTCGGCAGACCCTCAGGATCAACCTCCCAATCCACCCTATCTCGGACAGTGGGTTACGCTGCGATTGGCGCAGAACCACATTCAAGGCGACGTACGCGCAAGTGCTTCCGAACCGCTGCCTTTTTCCGATCAGGCGTTTGACTTGATCTTGCTGCGCCATGCTTTGGAGCCGGCGCCGCTGTCGCTGGATGAAATCATTCGCGTGCTAGCCCCTGGTGGGGTTCTGGTATTGACGGGTATCAACCCGCTCAGCGCGTGGACGCCTTGGTGGCTATGGCAAACGCGTGGAAGTACGTCGCGTGCGAAATCGCCGATCCAGCTTGCTGCGCGTTTGCGTCGTGCGGAGCTGCAGGTGGAGCGGGTGCAGAGAGTGGGGCGACTATGGCCATCGCCTTCGGTGGGGCCGAGTGCCGCTTCCAGCTGGCTCGGCGGCGGCTATGTGCTGGTCGCGCGCAAGAAGGGACCCAAGAGTGTGCCGACACGGCTGCGCCCCAAACCTGTGACAGCGCCGGTTCGGGCGGGTCTTGCACCGGGTGCGCGGCGAAGCTCAGTCAGTTGACTATTACGAACAAGAAAAATGGAGCAGAACGAGTGTCAGATGTGGAAGCGTTTACCGATGGCGCGTGCCTCGGCAATCCTGGTCCCGGGGGATGGGCGGCGTTGTTAAGGGCAAAGGGAAGCGAGCGATTGATTAGCGGCGGTGAAGCTCAGACCACCAATAACCGGATGGAGCTGCTTGCCGCGATCAGTGCGCTGGAAGCACTCAAGCGTCCCTGCCAGGTGACCGTGACCACCGATTCTCGTTACGTCATGCAGGGGATGGAGGAATGGGTACCGCGCTGGATCAGTAACGGTTGGCGTACCGCTGACAAGAAACCCGTAAAGAATCAGGATTTGTGGCAACGGCTCGCTGCAGCGGTGGCACCTCATCAGGTTCGTTGGAAGTGGGTGCGTGGCCACACAGGCCACGCCGAAAACGAGCGCGTGGATCAAGCTGCACGCGAACAGGCCGAACAATTCAGGGATCAGGCATGAGACAAATCGTTCTCGACACCGAAACCACAGGCTTGGAAGTGCGGCAAGGTCATCGCCTTATCGAAATCGCGTGCGTCGAGTTGATTGAGCGCAGGCCGAGCGGGCAGCACTATCAGACGTACCTCAATCCCGAGCGTGCGATCGATGAAGGTGCGCGTGAGGTTACCGGAATCGCCGACGAATTCCTGCTTGATAAGCCGCTCTTTGCCGATGTGGTGGAGGAGTTTCTAGCCTTTGTCGATGGCGCCGAACTGATCATCCACAACGCTACCTTCGATATCGGCTTTCTCGACGCCGAGTTGGCACGTGTGGGCGAGCGCTATGGCCGCATGGCCGATCGCTGCACGGTGCTCGATACCCTTGCGATGGCGCGCGAGCGCTACCCCGGGCAGCGCAACAGCTTGGACGCACTGTGCAAACGTCTAGGCGTGGATAACTCCGCGCGCGATCTGCACGGCGGCCTTATCGATGCGCAGTTGCTGGCCGACGTTTATCTTGCGATGACCTCCGGTCAGGTCGTGCTGGATCTCGGTTTCCAGGGAGCGAACGACAACGGCGTTCGAGTCGCTACCGGTCCAGTGGTGTTGTCGCGTCGACCACGCGTGCTGCCTGCGAATGCCGAAGAAATCGATGCGCATATCCGGCGTCTCGATGCCTTGGACAAAAGTGTCGGCGGACAGTCCGTGTGGCGTCGGCAAGAGTTCGACGCCTGATTTTTTTATGCGTTAACGGATGCGCGCGAGAATCGCCGTGACGTTGTCGCTGCCACCACTATCGAGCGCGGCAAGCAGCAAATGATCGATGCATTCTTGCGCAGCCAGCTCCTGGCGGCCGACGATGTTGCCAATGGCGGCATCGCTCACTTCCTCAGTGAGTCCATCGCTGCACACTAGAAAACTTATGTCTGGCGTGAGCTGTCCTTTCGCCATGCTGATATGCAGCTGATCGAGGGCTGTAATACCCAATGCTTGCGTCAATACATTGCGTTGAGGGTGTCGTGCGGCTTGCGCTTCATCGATAGCGCCAGCGGCCACCAGATTTTGCACCAGCGAGTGGTCGTGGCTGATTCGGCGCAGGCTGTTTGTCCACTGGTAGATGCGGCTGTCGCCGACCCAGGCCACTTCGTAACCCTGCTCGGAAAAACGGATCGCAGCAATGGTGGTGCCCATCGGGCGAGCATTGTCGTCGCGCTGTGCATGCTCCAAAAGTCGTGCTGCGGCCCCATGCACCGCCTCCGCCAGCGACTGCCTGCCACGAACTAGCTCGACAACGGTGTCGCGTGCCAGTGCAGAAGCCACTTCGCCGTGCTGATGACCGCCCATGCCATCGGCAACCAGAAACAGGCCGAGCGCCGCATCAGCGTAGTAAGTGTCCTCGTTGCGCGTACGGCGCAATCCGACATGGGTTCCGTGTCCGAATTCGATCATGGGCATCCGCCGGGTGAATGGGTGCAGCATGCCGGATGTGGGTGCGTGGCGCAAAAAATGTGAGACGTGAATCGTTTTTTGTGGAGGGCGAGGGAGCCGAATATTCATCAAAGGCGAAGGTGCTGATTTCGTTAACCGATGACTGTTGCGTGAAGGGTGGGATTTTTCGGGCCAGCCTTCGGCTGTCCTGATTCGCTCCCGGCGAATCAGTCGAACCCTCGGTGCGCTTACGCGTACGCCTGATTTCGAGTGTGTATCGGGATGATCACAAGACATTGAGTAGAAAGGATTTCTACGCAAAATTCACTCGTAACTCGTGCTGCGTTCAAACCGCGTAACCGTGCTCGCGCAAGGCTAGGCCGTAACATTCGATCAGTTGCCGGTTGCCATCGCGATAAAGCTCGCTGAGCTTGTCCTGCCAGCTAGGCGGATATTCAACCTGCTGCCGGTCGCCACGCGCCAGAAATCCTCCACCCACCGCGCGCAAGCCGGCGGGCAGACTCGCCATTAGGTGATCAGCGATGGGAAAGCGTTTGCGCAAACGGTCGTAACGCACATAGCGCGATGTCTCCTGTGCGTGCGTGTGGCGATGCGCCAGCAGTTGCTGCGTGGTCGCGGCATCCACGCCCAGCACCGATGAAAGGCGATTGGCGAATGCCGTTTCGTCCGCCGTCCATTCTTCCAACAGAAAAACCGAGATGCGCTCCGCACCGAACAGCACGCGATAGATCTCGATGGTGCGTGCATAGTCCGCCACGCCAAGCACATTGTCAGGACGGTTTAGCCAGGCATGCTCAAGCCAGGCGGGGAAACCCACGTGGCGATCCTTGTATGGCGCTGGCGTATTCACCAGTACTCGCCCATGCCGGCCGTAAAACGAGCGGATCATGTCCTGCTGGCGACGGATGGTGAAAAGAATCCGCGCCTGCGGAAAATGATCATGCAGACGTTTGGCGATGATGGCAGTGAGGTGCGGTACGCCGGTGAGCCCTTCATCGGAAAGCACCGACACGCGATTGGCAGGGCAAGCTTCGAGGGCGGTCGTCAGCGCGCTTCGCAGTTCCTGCGGGTCAGCATCGAAGCCTTCGATCCGGCGCAGCGCGTGCGCGATGCGTGCGTCTACACCAGGACGATGTGGATGGCCCAACGCAAAGATCTGGGGATGGACGAAGAAGAGGAAATCCTGCAGCGAGGTCGTCCCCGTTTTGATGAAACCGGGATGGATGATCATGATGGACAACGCCGGTTAAAGGCTGAGTTCGCAACTATGGGATAAAAGTGGGTGGCACTCCATGGGTCAGCGCATCCTCGTGCGGCAAAGAGGGGCATGCTGGTGCTGTGTACGAGGTTGCCGAAATTCGTACACGAGACGTACACAGCGAAAAATGGGCCGGGCACAAGGCAAGAAAAAAGGGCCACGCTTTGCAGCGTAGCCCTTTGATTTCACTGGCGGAGAGGGTGGGATTCGAACCCACGGTACGCTTACACGTACGCCTGATTTCGAGTCAGGTACATTCGACCACTCTGCCACCTCTCCGAAAGGGTGCGTGTGGTCCACGCGAGCCGGACATGATACGTGCTGGGCGTAGCTCTGACAACTGTCGGGCAGGGCTATTCCGAGGTGTGTGAAGGCCTTGCGCCGCCGTGCCCATCCAGTAGGACCGCGAAGCGCTGCTTGCGGGGCAAATTGTCGTTATCGGGGTCGAGCGACAGCGCCACGTAGCGTGAACGCCCGACGATTTCACGGCGCGGGAAAAAGCCGAGGTAGCGGGAATCCTCGCTGTTATCGCGATTGTCGCCCAACAAAAGGTATTCGCCAGTCGGCACGGTAACAGGGCCGAAATCGCGCGCTTCGCTTGGGTGGTAAAGCGACAGCCGGACAAGATGCTGCATGCCGTCGACCTGTTCGACGGCGTAACGTGCGGGATCTTGCAGGTCGTCGTGGATGCCATGCACGGTGGCAGGGGTATAGCTGGCTGCTGCGCCGTTGATGTAGAGCACGTTCTGCCGCATGGCGATTTCATCGCCCGGAATGCCTACCACTCGTTTTACCAGGCGTTCGTCAGCGGCGTGAGAGTCGAGGACGACAATGTCGCCTCGCTGCGGGTCGGCCAGATGCAACAGCGAGATATGGGTGAGTGGTACGCGGATGTCGTAGGCCGCTTTGTCCACCATGATGCGATCGCCGATTTGGATGGTGGGTTGCATAGAGCCCGTCGGGACAACGCTCCAATCGGCAAGGGCGCTGCGGAACATGACCATGCAGATCATGAAAGTGATGAATCCTTTGTTCCTGGAAAGGCATTGCAGCAAGCCACGCATGAGGCACCCCTTATTGGTTGCGACGGGACGATCATTCGTTCCTCACAGGTGGACAACGCGTGCGCCATCTAGTTTCGTGGAACAAAAAATGGGGCGGTGCTGCCACCGCCCCATCAAGTTACGTGTCGCTTTAATTAGCCAGCTTTTCGTTTGGCCAATCGCAGCCAGGTGTCGACGACGGTGTCCGGGTTGAGCGACACCGACTCGATGCCTTGATCCATCAGCCACTCCGCCAAGTCGGGGTGATCAGACGGGCCCTGTCCACAGATGCCGACGTATTTGCCGCGTTTGCGGGCAGTCTGAATGGCCATGGACAGCAGTTTCTTTACTGCCGGGTCGCGCTCATCGAACAAGTGGGCGACGATGCTGGAGTCGCGATCCAAGCCCAGCGTGAGCTGAGTCAGATCGTTCGAGCCAATTGAGAAACCGTCGAAGATATCGAGGAACTCGTCCGCAAGCAGCGCGTTGGACGGCAGCTCGCACATCATGATGATTTTCAGATCATGCTCGCCCTGCTTAAGGCCGTTCTTGCCCAGCACCTCGATGACCTTGCGACCTTCGCCGAGCGTGCGTACGAACGGAATCATCACCCAGACATTGGTGAGACCCATCACTTCGCGTACGCGCTTGACGGCTTTGCATTCCAGGCCGAACGATTCGGCGAAGCCCGCGTCGACGTAACGGCTGGCGCCGCGGTAGCCGATCATCGGGTTCTCTTCGTGTTGTTCGTAGCGCGAGCCGCCGAGCAGGTTCGCGTATTCGTTCGATTTGAAGTCAGACAGGCGCACGATCACCGGCTTCGGATAGACCGAGGC
>JAATFF010000023.1 GCA_015655335.1 Lysobacterales bacterium
CCGCGGCAATCCATTCCCGCGCCTGGCGCGGCAGATTCACCGACATGCTTACCGGGCCGAACAAATAACGTAGATCGGGATGGCGTTGCAGGTAAAGCCCGATGCCCTGCCAGAGTTGGTCGAGTGCACGCGAACGCCAGTACGCGGGCGCAATGAAACTACGACCCAGCTCCAGGCCCTGTGCAAGCCGCGATTCCAATGCCGGTGAATACTGGAACAAGCTGGCGGTGTAGAGCCCGGACATGCCGCGCTCGGTGATCAGCCGGCCGCCGTGACCCAGGCGATACGAACCGACGATCCGCAGCACCTTCGGATCCCACAGCACAAGATGATCATAGTGGGCGTCATAAGCGTCCAGATCGCGGCGTGTATTGGTGCCCTCGCCCACCTTGCGGAATGTCAATTCACGCAGGCGGCCGATCTCGCGCAACGCCGCTCCATCGATGGATCCGTGCAGCACAAGCAACTGCTTGCCATCGGACAGATCGGCAAGTTTCTCGCACTGCGCCAGCTCCATGGCCACACGCTCAACCGGCTCGGGATGGGCCAGCGGCACCTGGCCGCCAAAAATCAGCCCGCGACGGCGACCAAGGCGATACACATGGCGACGCATGAGATTCGCCATGCGTTGCGTGGAACCTTCCGCGCGTTTTTCCAATTCTTCCGCGCTGACCAGCGCGCCTACGCTGAAACCGATCCGACTCACATGGGTCGCCACCGCTTCGCGCGGCAACATTGCCGTGCTCAGTGGTTTGGCCAGCATGGACAAGCCATAGAACATGGCTGAATTGCGAGCCGCTACATGGATGGGCAACACGGGAACGTTGCTGCGCATGGCAAGCCGGGCGAAACCTTCCGACCAGCGTCCATCGCGCACGCCAGCGGGGCCCATTCGCGACACTTCGCCAGCAGGAAAAACGATGAGTGCCTCGCCGCGATCCAGCGCACGATAGACATTGCGCAAACGCGACGCCGCGCCACTTCCGAATATATCGACAGGCAGCAAGATGGGATTGAGCTGCGGGATCGCCGCCAAGAAATCATTGCCTAAAATGCGGATGTCTCGCCGCACCGATCCAAGCAGATGGACGAGCGCCATCGCATCAAGCATACCCAGCGGATGATTGGCGACGACCAATACACCACCTTCGACGGGAATATTTTCCCGTTCGCGCTGGCCGACGTGGTAACTGCAGCCAAGCACCTCGAGTGCCTTTTCGGCAAAAGCGAAACCCTCGGCATTGCCGATACGATCGAGAACGCGATTGAAGCCCGACTCGTCGGCCAGGCGCTCCAGCATGCCGGCCATTGGGCGACGGATCATGGGGTGCTGCGCAAGCCACGGTAGACGCTCGGTAAGGGCCTGTTCGACGCGAAGCATGACCGCCTCCCTTGGGTTTGGTCCATGGTGCCGATCTTGTGTGACAACTGCGCGAAATTACGTTGTCAAACTGATCTCGATCGCAAGAATACACGATGGGCCGCAGGCAATTCTTTAAGTGCTTGTTCGGAACGCGATGCTTCGACCATCCGATGCACGCCAACCATCTGATTAGCGACGGGAAGCGTCCTCAAACCGCTAGATGCAGATAGGCGGCGATACCGCCCAGAAACATCTGCACCGACAAGGCAATGAGCAGCATACCCATCACGCGCTCTAATGCCGTGAGCACGCTTTCACCCAGCCAACGAAACAGATACGTCGAACTCAAAAGAATGACCGCCGTCGCCAGCCACGCGCCTAACAATGCAATGGCCCAGTCGGCAGTGCGGCCCGGCTGAGTATTGGTCAACAACAACAACGCCGCCATGGCTGACGGACCCGCAACACCGGGAATCGCCATCGGCACGATGAAAGGTTCGCCCTCGCCGGACTTGCCGAAAATGCCACCGCCATCGGCAGGCGGAAACACCATGCGTATACCGATCAAAAACAGCACGATGCCGCCAGCGATGCTGATCGATTCCTCACGCAGCTGCAGTAACCGGAGAATCCACTGACCGCCCATGAGGAACACCAGCAGCACGGCCAGTGCGATCAGCAACTCACGCACCATCACCGCACGGCGACGCTTGGGTGCCACACCTTTGAGCAGGCTCAGGAAGATCGGGATGTTGCCGAGCGGATCCATGATCAGGAACAGCAGGATCGCCGCCGACAAAGTCGTCATCTGCGTTTCCACACCACCCCCTTATGCCTCCGCGGCACACCGCCGCGTGACACGATCATGCCACGCGCAGATCGAGCACGCCGCCGCGTACCGCGGCAGCCTCGGCACTCAATAAATAAATCGCCGCATCGGCCGTGGTGTCCGGCAACGGATGCTGCAGCGTGTCTTCGCCAAAATAAGCGGTGCGACGCAAGGTAGTGCGCATGGGATTGGGCAACAACGCATGGACGCGAAACGCGCCCGCGTCGTGTTCTTCGTGGAGTATCGACACGAAACGCTCCAACGCCGCTTTTGATACGCCGTACGCGCCCCAGTGTGCGCGCTGCAAAAGTTCGGGATCGTCGAGCACGAACACCGCCGCGCTATCGGGCGATGCTGTCAACAAAGGCAGACATGCCTGGGTGAGCGCAAACGGTGCCGAGACATTGACGTGCAATGCACGCAACCATGCATCGGGCTTGTGCATGGCCATCGGTGTCAACCCGGCAAAACTTGCCGCCGTATGCACGATGCCGTCCAGTCGTCCAAAGTCTCGCTGCAGGCCATCGGCCAGCGCCTCGTAATCGCGGGGCGTAGCCGACTCCATATCAAGCGGATGAATCACCGGCTCGGGCAAACCCTCGGCGATCATTGCATCGTAGAGTTGCTCAAGCTGGCGCTTGCGTTTGCCGGTCATCACGACCACGGCACCAGCACGCGCAGCGGCGCGTGCTACCGCGCTACCCAATCCACCGTAGGCTCCCGTGACCAGCACGACACGACCTTCGAGCGCATGAGAAGAACAAGTCCAGGTTGTCGGCAAGCGATATAACGGGAGACTCATGCGTGACTCTTTCCACTCACTTCGCTCGCCATGCGCGACAGTTCGCCGGAGGCCTTGAGATCTTCCACGATGTCGCAGCCGCCGATCAGCTCGCCCTGAATGAAAAGCTGCGGGAAGGTCGGCCAGTTCGCGTAATGCGGCAACGCCGCGCGCACTTCGGGATCGGCAAGCACGTTCACCGCATGGAACGTAGCCTGCGACTCTTCGAGCGCCTGCGCTGCACGGCTGGAGAATCCGCACATCGGGAACTGAGGCGTACCTTTCATGAAAAGCACGATGGGATGCTCGGCAAGCACCGCCTTGATTCGTTCGTTGACGTCCATAACTTCAGATTCATCACTACAATGCAGCCAGATCGGTAGTGTACCAGCCGTTGTGGCGGCCCACAGGGCCGCTAGAACCCGAGGATGTTCTGATCTATTTTGCGTAGGCGGCATGATGTCCAGAAAGCTTGCAGGGTGTGTTGCACGGCGCCGGGAAGGCTGGCTGCCTTGCCAAGGCGTACGACGCAGCCTGCGAGCTTTCCGGACATCACCCTTCGGGCCGCCCGTGTCTGTCCGCATCCCTTCGGTGCGCCGGCTCGACAGACGGCCAGTCTGCCTTCGCCGACACCCTTGTGGTCTGCGAACAGACACGGCCGGTGACGCCCAGGCAAAATAGATCAGAGCATCCTCAATCCTCAGCCAACGCCCAGGAGTTACCCATGGCGATCGAACTTCCCCCGCTGCCCTATGAAAAGAACGCGCTTGAGCCGCACATTTCGGCCGAAACGCTGGAGTTCCATTACGGCAAGCATCACCAGGCCTATGTGACCAACCTCAACAACCTGATCAAGGGCACCGAGTTCGAGAGCGCCTCGCTGGAAGACATCATCAAGAAGTCGTCCGGTGGCGTGTTCAACAACGCAGCCCAGATCTGGAACCACACCTTCTATTGGCACTCGATGCGCTCGCCGCACGACGGCAATGCCCCCAGCGGCAAGCTGGCCGATGCCATCAACAAGGCCTTCGGTTCGTTCGACAAGTTCAAGGAAGAGTTCAGCAAGTCCGCCGCCGGCAATTTCGGCTCGGGCTGGACCTGGCTAGTGCAGCGCCCGGACGGCTCGCTCGGCATCGTGAACACCTCCAACGCCGCCACGCCGATTACCGGTAGCGACAAACCGCTGTTCACGGTCGACGTGTGGGAACACGCGTATTACATCGATTACCGCAACGCGCGTCCGAAGTATCTGGAGTCGTTCTGGAATCTGGTGAACTGGGATTTTGCGGCGAAGAATCTCGCCTGAGAATAGTTTTTTGCGTTCGCCCCCTCTCCCCGAAAGGGAGAGGGGGTTGCTATGTCGCCAGCAAGTGCAATGCGGGAGCGACTTGTTCGTCGCGACCCAGCTTACGCGCGACGTCGCCGATTCGCGCAGTCAATGCAGCAGCGGTTTCCGCGCACACCGTCGCATGTCCCACCTTGCGTCCCGGTCGCGGTTGCTTGCCGTAGTCATGCCAATGCGCATCGATCGTGTTTAGTATCGGTGCGGCATCGGGTAATTCGCCAATCCAATTGAACATGGCCGACAAGCCGCGCGCCGAGGTATCGCCCAGCGGCAGACCCAGCACGGCGCGCACATGATTCTCGAACTGGCTGGCAATGGCGCCTTCGATGGTCCAATGACCGGAGTTGTGCACGCGCGGCGCCATCTCGTTGCCGAGCAATTGGCCGTCCTTGACGAACAGCTCCAGCGCAAAGACTCCTACGTAACCCAGACGCTCGGCGAGGATATGCGCGAGCTCCGCTGCATGGGTCTGCAACGCGCCCACATCCGGTGCCGGTGCCAGGCTGAGACTAAGCACCCCGTCGGTATGCCAGTTCTGCGTCAGCGGCCACATACGAAAATCGCCGCCGCGCGTACGCACCGCCAACACCGACAGCTCTCGCTCGAATGGCACAAAGGCTTCCAGAATCAAGCCATGCGCATTGGCTTGTGAACCCAGCGCTGCCCATGCGGCATCCGCGTCGGACAACTGCTTGATGCGAAACTGCCCCTTGCCGTCGTAGCCGAGACGACGTGTCTTGAGGATCGCCGGCGCACCGATCGCGGCGAGCGCCCGATCCAGATCCGCGCGCGTGTCGACCGCTTCGAACGCCGGCGTCTGCAAACCGCACTCGCGAAACAGGGTTTTCTCCGCCAAGCGATCCTGCGCCACAGCCAAGGCGCGCGGATCGGGGAACACGGAAACGCGCTCCGCCAGCCAGTGCGCCGTTTCGGCCGGCACGTTCTCGAAATCGAAGGTCACCACATCGACCTCGGCTGCGAACTTCTCCAGCGCGGCATAGTCGGTCCAGTCGGCCAACCTGAGCGGTGCGACCTGGCCCGCACAGGCGTCGACGGCACTGTCCACCACCAACGTGTTGACGCCGAGCGGCGCCGCGGCCAGAGCAAGCATTCTGGCGAGCTGGCCACCGCCCAAAATACCCAGAACGGGCTGACGTCGCTGGGTCACGAGCGGGGATCCGGATTATCTAGAACCGTTTGGGTCTGCTTGGCCCGATAAGCCTCGACCGCCTTAGCCAATGCCGGGTTGTGCAAGGCGAGCATGGCCGCAGCAAGCAAACCGGCATTGACGGCGCCAGCACGCCCGATCGCCAGCGTACCGACGGGAATCCCGGCCGGCATTTGCGCGATGGAGAGCAAGGAATCCATGCCGTTGAGCGCCTTGGACTGCACCGGCACGCCCAGCACCGGCAGCCGCGTCTTGGCCGCCAGCATGCCTGGCAAGTGAGCGGCGCCGCCGGCTCCGGCGATAATGACCTGAATGCCCCGGCCCACGGCCTCTTCGGCGTAGCGGAACAACAAGTCGGGGGTGCGGTGCGCCGATACGACCCGCACTTCATGCGGCACGCCCAGCTCCTGGAGCACTTCGGCCGCATGCGTCATGGTTTCCCAATCCGAACGCGATCCCATCACCACGCCAACCTGCGGTGCTACAGCTGTTCCCGTCATGGCCCAGTCGTCCAAAAGGGGATATTGTACGAGCTTCCCTGCATCGCAACGATACCTGCCGTCTTTATGGACAAACGCCTACTCGACATCCTCTGCTGCCCGGTAAGCAAAACGCCGGTGCGCCCGCTCAATACCAGCGAGCTCAGCGCGCTGAACCGGGCAATTGACGAGGGCCAAGTACTCAGCGTCGCCGGTGCCGCGATCCAGGGACGCCTGACCGAGGGTCTGATCACGGTGGACCGCAAGGTCGTCTACCGGGTCGAAGACGGCATCCCCGTGATGCTGCCCGAGGAAGGCATTGGCACCACCCAGCTCACCGATTTTCCCGCCGCGGCGTAGGAATCTGCCGTTCAGGCGCCAACTGAACGGCAAAACATGGATTTATGACGCCCGGCATGGCGGGAAAACCCGTTTTCGCTTATGTTCAACAGATCAGCCCGCAGACCGTCGTCATAAGCATATTGAGCAAACCACAGGGGTGTGGCGATGAAAGAAGCTAACGAGCCATCGAACATCGTCAATATCAGCCAGCGACTGGATCCTTCCAGTGGTCGCGGCGGTGACCTGTTGAATGCGGTTCGCAACATTGCTTCCCGTCGCCTGCAGCAGTACATCGGCAACATGTTCGAACACGTCGACGACGCGCTGTTCGATCTGGCCGAGAAAGCCGAAAACAACGCCGCACAGATGCACTACTTCGACGGCATGCGCGAAGTGCGCAAACGCCGTCCGGTGATCGAGCGCAGCTTTCTGGCGCAGGTGTCGCGCGAACTGAACGATTTCGTCAGCGGTCAGCGCACGACCACTCACGGCGGCGGCACTTCACCACTGGCTGGCTCGATCGAGCTTTCGCTGGTGGCCGACAATGAATTGGAAGAGTCGCTGGCCATCACCAGCCTGATCGGCAAGAACGAGACGCGCCTGACGCGCGATCTCTTCGCAGTCAATCAACGTCTATCGGTCATCTGCGGCGGCACGCGCATCGACGATGCGACCAACCCGATCGGCCCGGCACTGCTGGCGCAGGCGTTCCGCCAATCGATGCGCGAACTCAGCGCCGATATGCGCGTGAAGCTGATCATCTACAAACTGTTCGACCGCTACGTGATGGCGTCGTTGGACGAGCTCTATCAGGAAACCAACGCCGAGCTGATGCGCGCCGGCGTGCTGCCGCAGCTGCGTCACGAAGTGATGCGCAATACTGCAGGCAGCCCAAGCGCGGCGGCAGGCGGAGCCGTGGCGCCCGGCGATATTCCCGCGCCGCTGCCGGCGGACGATAGCGAAGCATCGGCGGAGCTGCTGCAAACACTGCGCACGTTGTTCGGTGCGCGTCGTGCACACCCCTCCGTTCCGCTTTCGGCGATGACGCAAGGTCCGCTGCCTACGGCGAATGAGCTGATTGGCGCGCTGAGCGTGCTGCAGAGCCAGGCGGCCATCGTCCAGCCGATGATGCCCGTCAGCGACAGCGTGCTGGACATTACCCAGCAGGTGCTACACCTGAAAGAACAGCTGCTGTCGCAGCTCGGTTCTTTGCGCGGGCAGCGCCCGGGTCAGATCGCCACGATCGACGAAGACACCATCGACCTGGTCGGCATGCTGTTCGAGTTCATCCTCGAAGACCGCAACCTGCCGCCGCAGATGCAGGTGCTGCTGGCGCGCTTGCAGATTCCGTATCTCAAGGCTGCCATCCTCGATCGCAAGTTATTCGCGCATCGTCAACATCCGGCACGCCGACTGCTCGATGGCTTGGCCGATGCGGCCAAGAGTTGGTCGGAGGAGTCCGACCGCGACGGTCGCCTGCACTACACCATCAAGGCCATCGTCGATCGGTTGCTGCAGGAATTCGATGACGACATGACGATCTTCGATCGCCTGTCCGCCGAATTGCAGCAATTTCAGGACGCCAACCGCCGCCGCGCGGACCTGGCCGAGCAACGCGTTGCCGAATCCACCCGCGGTCGCGAAAAGCTCGAACAGGCGCGTCGCCGTGCAGCACGCGAAATCCTCAATCGCATTGGCGATCACGTGCTGCCGCCGCTCGTTCACGGCGTGCTGTCGCGCGCCTGGGCGAACTATCTGGTACTCACCATCCTGCGCAAGGGCGAGGAGTCCACCGAATTCCGCGAAGCCCTGCGCTTCGTCGACGCCTTTATCGCCAGCACCAAGCCGGTACGCACGCCGGAAGCCAAGCGCGATTTGCGCCAACTGCTTCCTGGCATCGAGCGTGCATTGCGCAAGGGTTTGGCGAATGTTGCATTCCAGGAAGCCGATATCGAACGGCTGCTGGGTCAGCTGCATACCTACTATCGCCAGCAACTGGGCGACCCCGTACCGGCTGCCGAACAACCGCAAACGGTCGAAGGCACGCCAGCCCCGCTGCCGATTCCGGAAAGCATCCAGCCCATCGCCGAAAGCATTGCCGATCTCGATGATGATGAGTCGGTCAACGCGGAACCCGAGGCAGCTGCCATCACGCCGGAAGTGCGCGAGGAGCTGGAGCGCGTCGGTACGCTCAAGCCCGGCATCTGGCTGGAGTTCAGCAGTCAGGACGAGCACTTCGAACGCGCCAAGCTGTCGTGGATCAGCCCGATGAGCGGCCGCTACTTGTTCGTCAATCGTCGTGGCCTGAAAGTGGGCGACTATTCACCCTATGAACTGGCCACCGTGATGGCGGATGGCCGTGCACGAATCCTTGCCTCCAATGCCTTGTTCGATCGCGCGATGGATGCCATCGTCGACCGACTCAGCCATGAGGATGGCCGAACCAGCGATACCGAATGACATCAGTACTTAGCTTCACGCCGCCCAGCTCCGCTTCAATCGCATCCGATGTGGAACGCGCCTTCGCCGAAGACCTCGGTCGAGGCGACGCCACCGCAAGCCTTCTGCCCGCCGCCGCGCAAGCGACCGCGCAATTGACCTGCCGCGAGGATGCCGTCATCGCAGGCATCCCATGGTTCGATGCCTGCGTGCACAAGCTCGATCCCGACGCGCGCATCGACTGGCACGTGAGCGATGGCGATCGGATCGTGCCGGACATGAAGGTTTGCGACATCCGCGGCAACGCGCGTGCCGTGGTCAGCGCGGAACGCTCCGCCTTGAACTTCCTGCAAATGCTGTCCGGCACGGCCACGATCACCGCTGCTTTCGTTGCCGCCGTTGCCGGCACGAACGTGCGCGTGCTCGACACCCGTAAAACCGTGCCCGGACTGCGCCTGGCGCAGAAATACGCCGTGCGCTGCGGTGGTGGCCACAATCACCGCATCGGTCTGTATGACGCCATCCTGGTGAAAGAGAACCACATCATCGCCGCCGGCAGCATCACCGCCGCCGCGCTGGCAGCCCGTCAACTTCACCCCACCCTGTTGCTGGAAGTGGAAGTGGAAAACCTCGACGAGCTGCAGCAGGCATTGGACGCAGGCGTCGATCGCATCATGTTGGACAACTTCACCCTGCCGCTGATGCGCCAAGCCGTGACACAAACGGCAGGACGCATACCGCTGGAGATTTCCGGCAACGTCGATCTGCAGACCATTGGCGAATACGCCCGCACCGGCGTGGACTACATCTCGGTCGGCGCACTGACCAAAAACATCCGGGCCATCGACTTGTCGTTGCGTTTGACGATCGGGTGACTTGCGGCCTACGGTAGTCGCCCACACACTGCGTGTATGGGCGACCTGGCCACACTCCTGCTGCTTCTGATTTTATTTGCCATCGCCGGCACGTGGCTAACCTTGAGTCGTACTCGCGACAAGGCCATCCAGGAAGCACGCCTGCGTTGCCAGCAGCATGGTTTGCAACTGCTGGACGAAACGGTCGGCTTGAGCGGCTTGCGCCTGCGTCGCCTGAACGGTCAACGCGTATTCGAGCGACGTTACAGTTTCGAAGTAAGCATCGACGGGAACGACCGTGAAGCCGGTCATCTATGGATGATTGGCAACGTGATGACGGCGCTCATTCTTCCCACGATCGAACTGTATACACCCGAGCCGACCCTTCCGGATTCAGAGCACACGACAGCCACCGAGAGCGGCAACGTGGTGCCGTTTCGCCGTCGCTTTCGCGATCCGGACGTTCGCCACTGACTTGAACCCGTCGTCCCGGCGGAGGCCGGACGACGGGCTTCAGTAGGCGTGTGAATTACTTGACGACCCGCAGATGCGAACCGCCGCGCTTCGGCTTGTCACCACCGTCGCTGGGTGGCTCGGAGGCGGGCGGTGACGGCGGGTTATCGGTCGGCGAGTCGCCGCCCTCTTCATCGGCCGGAAACATCATGCCCTGCCCGTTTTCCTGCGCGTACAAAGCCAGCACGGCGGGAATGGGAATCTGGATGCTGTGGCTGACGCCGGAGAAGCGCGCCTGAAAGCTGATCCATTCGTTACCGAGATCGAGATTGGCCACGGCGCGCATCGCCAGATTCAGCACCACCTGCCCGTTCTTGATCACATGCGTGGGCACACGTACGCCGCTGCGCGAGGCGTCGACCAACATATAGGGCGTGAGGTTGTTATCGCTGATCCAGTCGTAGATCGCCCGCAATAGATACGGACGATTGGAGGTCATGCCATGGGGTTCCTGCTGGGTCACCGTAACGCCTTTTCTTCTGCGGTCAAACTGCGAGCATAACCCTGACTGTGGAACAGGCGCTCGCCGTAATCCATGATCGGCTTGCCTTCGCGCCCTAGATCCACGCCCAGGGAGGGTAGACGCCATACGATGGGCGTTACCAGGCAATCGGCCAGACTCATCTCCGGGTTGAGGAAAAATTTCGAAGCCTTGAACAAAGGCAGCGCGCCCAGAAGTTGCTCTCGCAGCCGCTTGCGCGCCGTATCGGCGGGGCGGCCGCCCGCACGGATATGAGCCACTTCCGGCAACCAATCGCGCTCGATGCGCACTGCCGCCAGCCGCAGCCGGGCGCGGGAAAGTGGATCGATCGGCATCAAAGGGGGATGGGGATAGCGTTCGTCGAGGTATTCGCACACCACCGACGTGTCGTACAGCGTAAGGTCGCGATCGACCAGGGTGGGTAGGCTGCTGTAGGGGTTCAGATCGATCAGGTCTTCCGGCGGTTTGGCCGGATCAACCTGGATCAGGTCATAGGTCACACCCTTCGCCGCCAGCACAAGCCGTACCCGGTGACATTGGATGTCATCGGCGGCGGAGTACAGGGCGAGTACCGTCCGTGAACGAGCGTTCTGGACCATGCACGATCTCCCCATCGAGATGACCACCGGGATGGCTCCTGCCATCACGCGGCGGTCACAAGCCCTGTCAGTGGACGTCCTTCCAATATTCCTTCTTTAGCAAATATGCGAGGAAGGTGAAAGCCAGCAGGAACAGCACGACCCAGATGCCGTAGTGACGCCGCTGCAGGGCGGCCGGCTCGGAGACATATTCCAGGAAGTTGGTCAGGTCGCGGGTGGCCTGTTGATACTGCTCGGGCGTCAGGCGGCCGGGGTGCGAGAGCGTCAGCTTGTCGATCTGCGGGTCGTCGCCCGGCTTGACGGACTTCATCACCGCGGTTTGCTCACCCTGCAACTCCCATAGCGGGAACGGCATGGCAGCATTGGGCAGGATCGTGTTGTTCCAGCCAATCGGGCTCTTCGGATCCAGATAGAAGCTATTGAGATACGCGAACACCCAGTCCGCCCCCTTGGCGCTGACTTCCAGCGACAGGTCCGGCGGCGCCTTGCCGAAGAATTTCTGCGCGTCCTCGGGCGGCATGTGCGAGATCGCCGGATCGCCGAACTTGGCACCGGTGAAGTTGAGGTTCTGCATCACGTCGTCTTGGGTCAAGCCCAGATCGTCCGCGATGCGCTCATAGCGCATGTACTTCAACGAGTGGCAACCCACGCAGTAGTTGAAGAACAGATGCGCGCCGCGCTGCAGGGAAGCCTGGTCGCGAATGTTGGTGCCGGCCGATGGAAGCTCCTGACCTTCATCGGCCATTGCCACGGTCGCGCCGAGCAGCAGGCCCAGTGCCAACGCCATGGTGGAAATGTAGCGCTTAATCATGCGTCGTCACCCGTTCCGGAACCGGCTTGGTCTTTTCCCAGCCAAGATGCGTGTACAACCACAGGAATACGAAGAACCCGAAGTAGATCAGCGTCAGCACGCGACCGAACGTGTTGTCCCAGGCGGTGATGTCGATATCGCTGCCGAAAAGTTTCGGGAAAAGTACGTCGGTGTAGTCCGTGCCGATCATGACCAGCCCGAGGAAGGACAGCACAAACAGCGTCAGCGCCACCTTGTAGCCCGTGCCGCGGTAGCGGATCGACTTGACCTTGCACACATCGATCCACGGCAATGCGAACAGCAGCGCGATCGAACCGAACATGCCCAATACGCCCCACACGGCAGTGCCGAGTGCCGACGGAATCATGCGCACAATCGCGTAGAACGCGGTGAAGTACCACACCGGTTTGATCTGCGTCGGCGTGACCAGGTTGTTCGCCGCGACTGAGTTGTCATGCTCGAGGAACCAACCACCCAAAGTCGGCTGGAAGAAGATGATGAAAGCGGCAATGGCGAGGAACAGCCCCACCCCAACCAGATCCTTCACCGTGTAGTACGGATGGAACGGAATACCGTCGGCGGGCTTGGTCGGATCCCAGCGATTGCCCTTCGGGCCATGCTTGACGTCGACACCGTCCGGGTTGTTGGAACCCACTTCATGCAGTGCGGCCAGATGCAGTACCACTAGCAGCAACAGCACCAGCGGCAGCGCGATGACGTGCAACGCGAAGAAGCGGTTGAGCGTGGCATCGGCCGGCAGGAAGTCGCCCATGATCCATTCGACCAGCGTGCTGCCGATCACCGGAATCGTGCCGAACAGCGACACGATCACCTTGGCGCCCCAGAACGACATGTTGCCCCACGGCAACACATAGCCCATGAACGCTTCGGCCATCAGCACCAGGAAGATCAGCATGCCGAGCAGCCACACCAGCTCGCGCGGTTTCTTGTACGAGCCGTACAAGATGCCGCGGAACATGTGCAGGTAGATCACCACGAAGAACAGCGATGCACCCGTGGTATGCATGTAGCGGATCAGCCAGCCCCACTCCACGTCACGCATGATGTACTGCACCGAGTCGAAGGCGCCTGCCGCGCTCGGGTCGTAGTTCATCGTAAGGAAGATGCCGGTGACGATCTGATTGACCAGCACCAGCAAGGCGAGCGAACCGAAGTAGTACCAAAGATTGAAATTCTTTGGCGCGTAATACTCGGTCATGTGCTTGCGATACGCCGGCATCAAACCCGGCGCGCGATAGGTGACCCAGTCACCAATGCTCGAGAAGACGTTCGCCATTACGCAGCCCCCTGCGGATCTACGCCGATCTGGATCGTCGTGTCATCGATGTAGTGATAGGGCGGAATCACCATGTTCTTCGGTGCCGGCACCCCCTGGTAGACGCGCCCGGCCATGTCATAGCGCGAGTGATGACAGGGGCAGTAATAGCCGCCCTGCCAGTTCGGGTCGAACGGCTCGGGTTTCATCTCGCCCACAAAGTCTGGCACGCACCCCAGATGGGTGCAGATACCGATCATCACCAGCCACTCGGGCTTGATGGAGCGGGTATCGTTCTGTGCGTACTTCGGTTGCTGATCGGAAGACGTACCGTCGGATTTCGGATCGACCAGCCGGGGATCCTGCTTGGGCAATGCCGCAAGCTGCGCCGGTGAGCGATTGACGATAAATACCGGAAGACTGCGCCAGGCCACGATCAACTGCTGGCCCGGTTCGATCTTTTTCAGTGATTGGGTAACTGGAGCGCCCGCAGCCTTAGCTCTTGCACTGGGTTCCCACGACTTGATGAAAGGCACAACTGCCGCTACCACACCCACTCCCCCAACCACGGCTGTGGTTGCGGTAAGGAAACGGCGGCGGCCTGGATCGACGACTTCGTTCGCCATCAGGCTCTCCGGTATTGCATGCCATTGAGAATGCAGAAACCAGACTCTGTCACTGCGGACGAAAAAGATTGCGCTTCGCCGACCGCCCCAGGATCGTGCCCCTGCAAAAATCGTGTTACCTACAAAAATCGCGTTAGTGTAGCCTCAGGCCTTGCACCCTACAATAAAACCGCACGGGCGGTCACGTCGCTCCGCCACACTCCACGCATCGGCTCCACGGATTGCATTACGACATGAAGCATGCCGCCGGCATCGTTGCTTTTATTGCCCGGTTCGTGGTGCTGGGGCTGGCGCTTGCATTCGTGATCAGTTTGGTGTGGCCCGGGGTCGGTGACCGTTTGCGCGCGCGCTTTGGCTTGCAGCACGCGCCTGACGCAGCTAACAGCACCGCATCGGCGTCGCCGTCCACCACTGCTCCCTTCTCCTATGCCGATGCCGTGACCAAGGCAGCGCCATCGGTGGTCAATATTTACGCAAACAAGGTCGTGACCGAGCAAGCGGTACGCATGTTCACCGACCCGCTGATGCAGCAACTGTTTGGCGGTGTGCCGGCAGGACCGCCGACACCGAAGCGCGAACAGAATCTGGGATCCGGCGTCATTGTCAGCGCTGAAGGTTATGTGGTGACCAACTACCACGTCATCGCCAACGCGGACGACATCCAGATACTGCTCTACGACGGCCGCGTCGCCAAGGCCACCGTGGTCGGTGCCGATGAAGAGACGGATCTCGCCGTACTCAAGATCGACAAAGGCAATCTGCCCGTGATCCAGATGGCCGACCCAAAGAAACTGCGCGTCGGCGACGTGGTGCTGGCCATCGGCAATCCGCTTGGCCTCAACCAGACCGTGACGATGGGCATCGTCAGCGCGATCGGACGTCAGCTCAACAACAGCAGCCCGGAAAACTTCATCCAGACGGATGCCGCGATCAACCTTGGCAACTCTGGCGGTGCGTTGGTCAACAGCAATGGCGAGTTGGTCGGCATCAATACCTTGCTGATCGGCAAAGCCGCCAACGCCGAAGGCATTGGTTTCGCCATTCCGGTCGATACGACCACCAGCGTCCTGCGACAATTAATCGCAACCGGCCGTGTGATCCGCGGCTGGCTCGGGGCCAACTATGGTTTCGTGCCGGTGGCGGCCGACAGCGGATTGCCCGCGGCAGCAGCACGCGGCGCTCAAGTGACCGACGTCATTCCGGGAGGCCCCGCAGCGGCGGCGGGCCTTCAGGCGCACGACATCTTGCTGCGCCTGGGCGACAACGACATCCGAGATCCGGCCGACCTGAGCCGCCGCGAAGCGGAACTCAAGCCCGGCAGTCGCACCGAAGTGTCCGGCCTGCGCAATGGCGTGCCGTTTCATTTGCTGTTGACCGTCACGCAACGACCGCCACAAACACCGACGGCTGCGTCCGCTTCAAACAGTGGCAGCGATATCAGTGGCTGAGGCCAACCCCTCCCGACTCGTCGTCCCGGCGAAAGCCGGGACCTAGTGACTTACGTAGAGCCAAGACACTGGGTGACCCGCTTCGATGTTGTGAAGCGCCTCCGGCTTTCGCCGGGACGACGAGCGAAGAGCGGATTCGCTAAAGACTGGCCGCCAAAGGCGCGTGCAAAGCTTTGTTATAGCGTTGAAGCAACTCGCCCACTCGTTGCACGTAAACCTGCGTCTCCGCGAACGGAGGCACACCGTTGTAGTGCTGCACGGCGCCCGGCCCGGCGTTGTAGGCTGCGGCAACAAGCCGCACGTCGCCGTTGAAGTTTTTCAGCAGCAAGCCGAGGTAACGCGCGCCGCCACGGATGTTCTGGGCCGGATCGAAGGCATCGAGCACGCCCATGTCGTTGGCGGTACCCGGCATCAGTTGCATCAGGCCCTGAGCGCCTTTGAGCGACATGGCGCGCGGATTGAAGGCACTTTCGGCGTGGATGATGGCTCGAATAAGCGCCTCGTCGACGCCTGATTCCAAACTCGCGCCATGAATCACATCCGCGTAGTCGGTCAGATCGAGGTGCACCGTGCCCCAATTGATCGGCGAGTGCAGATTGCAGGCCATGCACGTCGCGATGTAGCTGAAGAGCCGCGTGACATTGCGCGCCTGTGCGCCACCTTGCGGAATATTGGTGTACTCCACACTGCCATCGCGATGCACCACCCGATAGACCGCGCCGGTCAGCACGCGGCTATCCGGGGAATGGGAAAGATCGTTCGCTGCCAACTCGGGCGGCAGCGCATCGTGCGATTCGTTATAGGTCCACTGCCCCGGCTTGCCGCCCGCGACAGATGGCGCGGGCAACGCGTGGGCTGTGGTTTCCACGCCGCCTTCGACCTTGTCGGTGGACGAGGCTAGCAAAGCGATCGGCTGAGCCGAGGTCTCTGCCCAACCGGTAACCCATGCCAGCGAGGTCACTTCCTTGGCGCCCACCTTTCGCGCGCCAGAGCGCGGGGCCGCGTTGGCGAACGACGCAACCTGCTTGCAATCCTTGTAGCCAACCGAGCTGCTCGTGAACACCGTTTCGCCTTGCGAGCCGGCGCAACGATAGAGGGTGCCCGCGCGGACCGGCGCAACCCACAGAGCGATCAGTACGGCACAGCCAAGCGTGACCCGCAGAAGGGTCATCAGGAATATAGGGAGGCTGTTTGCCCGGGGGCCGGCGCCTCCCCCTTGGCGTGCGACGACTGGCATGGCGGCAGTGTGCCCCTATGCCTGACTCGCGCCAAGCCCGAATTAGCGATTTCGTGCGCCAGGACATGCCCGCAAGTGCTTGATCCGCCAATCACTGCGAGTGGCGGGTGGGCCGGAGGGCTAGTAAACTGCACGGTTCGGCGCCCCTGCCTAGGTGCCCTCCGAATCCACGGTATCGAACGCCATGAGCGGCAAACTTTTCATCAAGACCCACGGTTGCCAGATGAACGAGTACGACTCGGCCAAGATGGCCGACGTGCTGAAGGCGTCGCACGGCCTGGAATTGACCCAGGACGAGGCCGAGGCGGACGTGATTCTGATCAACACCTGTTCGATCCGCGAGAAGGCGCAAGAGAAGGTCTTCAGCCAGCTCGGTCGTTGGAAGGAACACAAGCAGGGTGGCAAGCCGGTGCTGATTGGCGTGGGCGGCTGCGTGGCCTCGCAGGAAGGCGAGGCGATCATCAAGCGCGCGCCCTATGTGGACCTGGTGTTCGGCCCGCAGACTTTGCATCGCCTGCCCGAGCTGATCGAAGCCAAACGCGCCACCGGCAAGCCGCAGGTCGACATCAGCTTCCCCGAGATCGAAAAATTTGACCGTCTCCCCGAGCCGCGCGCCGAAGGCCCCACCGCCTTCGTCTCGATCATGGAAGGTTGCTCCAAGTATTGCTCCTACTGCGTAGTGCCCTACACCCGCGGCGAGGAAATCAGCCGCCCGTTCGACGACGTGATCGTGGAAGTGGCGCAGCTCGCCAACCAGGGCGTGCGCGAAGTGAACCTGCTCGGCCAGAACGTCAACGCGTATCGCGGCCCCACGCATGATGGCGGCATCGCGGATCTCGCCGTTCTGATCCACGCCATCGCGCAGATCGAAGGCATTGGTCGCATCCGCTTCACCACCTCGCATCCACTGGAGTTCTCCGACTCGCTGATCGAGGCCTACGCCAATGTGCCGCAGCTGGCGAACTTCTTGCATCTGCCAGTGCAGGCGGGTTCGGACCGCATCCTCAGCGCGATGAAACGCGGCTACACGGCGCTGGAGTTCAAGCAAAAGATTCGGAAGCTGCGCGCGGTGCGTCCGGATATCTGCATCTCGTCGGACTTCATCGTCGGCTTCCCCGGCGAAACCGACGAGGACTTCGAGAAGACCATGAAGCTGATCGACGACATCGGTTTCGACCAGAGCTTCTCTTTCATCTTCTCCTCGCGCCCCGGTACGCCGGCAGCCAATCTCGCGGACGAGACGCCCGCAACGGTGAAGCACGAACGTCTTGCTCGCTTGCAGGCCGTGCTCACCGCCAACGCGAAGAAGATCAACGAAGCGATGATCGGCACCGTGCAGCGCGTGCTGGTGGAAAAGCCCAGCAAAAAGAATCCGAACGAACTCACCGGCCGCACGGAAAACATGCGCTATGTGAACTTCCCCGGTTCAACGCGTTTGATCGGTCAATTCATCGACGTGGTGGTCACCGAGGCGATGAGCAATTCGCTTCGCGGTCGCGTGCAACTGGCTGACGACACCGTCGCCCTGGCTTCGTGACCTCCGAATTGATCCTTCGTGAAATCGGCGCGGACGAGTTCGCGCGGGTCTGGCCGATGTTTCGCGACGTGATCGCCGCGGGCGACACTTACAGTTACCCGCCCGACCTCCGCATGGAACAAGCGCGCGAATGGTGGACAACGGCACCTAGCCGTTGCTTCATCGCCGAACGCGACGGTGAAGTACTGGGGTGCTACATGCTCAGACCCAATCAACCGGGTCTGGGCGATCACGTGGCCAATGCCGGTTACATGGTGTCGCCGGCCGCGCGCGGCCAAGTTATCGCCGGCACGATGTGCGAACATTCCTTGCAACAAGCGCGTGACGCCGGTTTCACCGCTATGCAATTCAATTTTGTCGTCTCGACCAACACCACCGCGGTGCGACTTTGGCAGCGCCACGGCTTTCAGATAGTTGGACAGGTGCCGGGCGCTTTTCGCCATGCCCAGTACGGCCCGACCGATATCTATGTGATGCACCGAAGCCTATGACCAACGGTTTGAACCAACGCGATTTCGCCCTCGATCCGGAAGACAACGCCCGGCTCGCCAACTTGTGTGGCCCGTTCGACGAGCACCTGCGCCAGGTGGAACTGCGCCTGGGTGTGGAAATCGATCACCGCGGCAACCTGTTTCAGGTGATCGGCGAGGAAGATGCAGCACGTGCGAGCGAGAAAGTGCTCAAGGCACTTTATGCAGTCACCGGAAACGAATCGCTCACCGGCGCGAAGATCAATCTGCATCTGGCCGAATCGGGCATCGATGCCATCGCCGCGGAAGCTGCCGAAAGTGCGCAGGACGTCACGATCAAGGTGAAGCGCGGCGTGATCAAAGGCCGCGGCCCAAATCAGGCGCGCTATCTGCATGCGATCACCACGCACGACATCAGTTTCGGCGTCGGCCCGGCAGGTACCGGCAAGACTTATCTCGCCGTCGCCAGCGCCGTCGAAGCGCTGGAAGCGAACCGCGTGCAACGCTTGCTGCTGGTGCGCCCCGCTGTGGAAGCAGGCGAAAAGCTCGGTTTCCTGCCCGGCGATCTTTCGCAAAAAGTCGATCCGTACCTGCGCCCGCTGTATGACGCGCTGTACGAAATGCTGGGCTTCGAAAAAGTCGCCAAGCTGATCGAACGCAACGTGATCGAGATCGCGCCGCTGGCCTACATGCGCGGCCGCACACTCAACGATTCCTACGTGATCCTCGACGAAGCGCAAAACACCACCGTCGAGCAGATGAAGATGTTCCTCACCCGCATCGGCTTCGGTTCGGTGGCGGTGATCACCGGCGATGTCAGCCAGATCGATCTACCCCGCCACGTGCGTTCGGGACTGCGTCACGCCGTCGAAGTACTGCGCGGCGTGGAGGGCATCAGCTTCACCTTTTTCACCTCGCGCGATGTGGTGCGCCATCCGCTGGTGGCGAAGATCGTGCGCGCGTATGAAGCGTTCGAAGACGCCAACGACGGGAAGCCAGGCGATGGCGCGAAATAATTCGTCGACCCACTTGCACGTCGTGCACGTCAATTACGGCGTGGCGCGTGCCGGCCTGCCCTCCGCGCTCAGCTTCCGCCGATGGGTGGATGCGGCTCTCATGGGCGCACGTCGACGCAAGTCGGCCGAACTGGCCATCCGTATCGTCGGCACACGGGAGGGCCGCATCCTCAACCGCGACTATCGCGGCAAGGACTACGCCACCAACGTGCTGTCGTTTCCGGTCGAGCTACCACCCGGCATCAACCTTCCCTTGCTGGGCGATATCGCCATCTGCGCCCCGGTCGTGACACGCGAAGCCGCCGAACAAGGCAAGCTGCCAGCCCATCACTGGGCGCATCTGACCGTGCACGGCGTGTTGCACCTGCTCGGTTATGACCATATCGCCGAAGCCGATGCGGTGAAGATGGAAGCACTGGAAACACGCATCCTCGCCGGCCTTGGCATTACCGATCCCTACCTGACCTGAGTTGATCGCAACTGCTTAGCCGGCAAGGAGAAATGCCCGTAAAGGCGTCGTCAAAATCGCCCCCCCAGCGGAGCCTGGCGACCGCATCGACCGTAGCCCACTTTCCCCTAAGCTCTGAATTGTCACGCTTTTTCCGCTAGACTCGGTATTCCGCCCAGCTTGGGCCGTCTACGCAAAAGTAATGAACGAGGACCCTGGCAGTACCAGCGGCCCGGCCCACCGAAAATGGTGGGATCGACTGGGCCATCTGTTTTCCGGCGAGCCACGCAACCGCGAAGAACTGATCGACGAGTTGCGAACCGCCCAGGCCAATGGCCTGCTCGGCGCCGACACCCTTCCCATGCTGGAAGGCGCGCTCCGGGTCACCGAACTCAACGTCGACGACGTGATGGTGCCCCGCATGCAGATCGTCATGATCGATGTCGACGATTCTCTCTCGGAGATTCTCGCCGCCGTCGTCGAATCCGGGCACTCCCGTTTCCCGGTGCACGGTGAAGACAAAGACGAGATCCTCGGCATCCTGCTCGCCAAGGACCTGCTGAAGTATTTCGGCAACGGCGAGGATTTCGACATCCGTTCGATCCTGCGCCCGGCCGTGTTGATTCCCGAATCGATGCGTCTGAACGTGCTGCTGGCCGAATTCCGCCGTAGCCGCAACCACATGGCGCTGGTGGTGGACGAATACGGCGGCGTCGCCGGCCTGATCACCATCGAAGACGTGCTGGAGGAAATCGTTGGCGAAATCGACGACGAGCACGACGACGAGGAAGAACCCGATCTGATGCACGCCCAGGCCGACGGCGAATGGATCGTCGACGCCCTCACCCCGATCGCAGACTTCAACGAAGAAATCGGTGCCGCGTTTTCCGACGAGGAATTCGACACCATCGGCGGCATGGCCACCTCCGAATTCGGTCACCTGCCCGAAGTGGGCGAGCAAATCGCCATCGGCAATTTCGAATTTCAGGTCACTCAGGCGGACGATCGCCGCGTTCAACAATTCCGCGTGATACGCCGCTAACCATCCCAACCGTCGTCCCGGCGAAAGCCGGAGGCGCTTCACAACAGCGAAGCTGGTCACCCAGCGACTGACGGACCACCAACACCGACAGTCGCACGCTTCCCGATAAGCTAAGCACCTCCTCCAACCGGTTCCGCCCATGACGCTCGCCAACCGCCTGCTGCTGACCCTTGCATTGATCCTTTGCAGCGCATGCGTTCCCGCGTGGGCCGACGTGGCGGACGCCCCGGGCGCCAACCTCGAAGTCTCCCTAATCACCTATGGCCCAGGCGATATTTATTGGGAGCGCTTCGGCCACGACGCTATCGAATTACGCGACACCGTCAGCGGCGAAGAAGTGGACTTCAACTACGGCGTCTTCAACTTCGACGAGAAAAATTTCTTCCTCAATTTCGCCCGCGGCCGCATGCACTATCTGATAGACGCCGAGGCCACCACCGACGAAGAAGCGTTCTATAAGCAGGCAGGACGCTCCATCACCAAACAGCGACTCGCACTCACCGCGCAACAAGCTGCCGCGCTACGCGACTTTCTATTCTGGAACCTGCGCCCCGAAAACGCCGGCTACAACTACGACTACTACGCCGACAACTGCACCACGCGCGTACGCGATGCATTGGATCGCGCGCTCGGCGGTGTTATCAAGGCGCGCTTGACTGCACTGCCGGGCGGTATGACCTACCGTCAACAAACCGTGCGCTTAATGAGTGCGCAGCCTTGGTTGATGTTGATACTTGATCTGGGCTTGGGTCCTTATGCGGACCAACCATTGAATGCGTGGCAAGAAAGCTTTCTGCCCGAGGTATTGCAAACAAACATACGCGCCGTCTCCGTCACTGACGGTCATGGCGGCACACAACCGCTCGTACAGAGCGAGGATCTTCTATCCCCCAATCGCCTGAATCCGCCACCCGCAACACCGCCAGACCTGCGTATACCGTTGGGCATTGCAGGGCTACTTCTCGCGAGCCTCATCGTTCTCGCGTGGCATCGAGCGCCATCTATCTATGCACTGCTCGGTAGCATCTTCCTATTGTTCGCTGGTATCGCCGGGCTGCTGATGTTGGTCCTGTGGACGCTAACCGAACATCACTCCGCCTGGGCCAATGCGAATCTGCTGCTGTTCAATCCGCTGGCTTTTGCATTGTTACCAACCATATGGCGTGCACGCCGGAAGCTTGAAAGACCCGGCGCTATCAACCATGTGATTTTGCTACAACAGCTCGCTACGCTAGTTGCACCGGCATTGCATTTGCTCTCCGCGATCGCACAGCAAAATCAACCTTGGATACTATTTGCCATGCCGTGCTGGCTTGCACTGGGGTGGACACTACGAACGCGAGTTCCCAGGCGCTCGTGAAGTCGCCCAACTAGTCGATCTTTTGTAAGAAGAGCAGTTGACCTCAATGCGACGAGCCAGCGCTCACGCCGGGGCCATCTTTAAAGTCGGAATTGAGCTGAAGTTTGCTCTTAAGTCCAGACGCTAAAGATGCCGCATACGTTGCCGTCATGTGCTGGGAATCTCGAAAGACAATCATGCCGCCACGTTCGGCACTGCAAACACCTGCGGGACAAATTAGATCGTCAATGTCCACGGTCTGGACATTGTGAAAGCCCTCGGATGCTCGATGTAACGACGCATACACTTGATTAG
>JAATFF010000042.1 GCA_015655335.1 Lysobacterales bacterium
CCACCCGATCCCATCCCGAACTCGGAAGTGAAACGCAGCTGCGCCGATGGTAGTGTGGCATTGCCCATGCAAGAGTAGGTCACCGCCAGGGGCTTCATCCTAAAACCCTCTCTCCGACTTCGGAGAGAGGGTTTTTCTTTACCTGCTTGGATAGCAAAGCGCCGTTCCGACCAAAGAGCATCGGCCATAAAGTCGACCGACCACGTGTGATTCAATTGCAAAGGAACCTCCGATGGTATCGCGGATACGATCGGGTAGACGTCGCTTTCCGCGACGTGGCAAGTTCAACTTCAACGCCACGTAGACACGCCAACTGCGGGTCTTGCCAAAACCTCTCGGTCGCAGTGCCTGGCGCCTGCCTCGACCTCTTTGAGGATTCGGACGATCTGTTCTTCGCTGAACTTTGCCGTTTTCATGCTGAGCTCCTTTGGGGGAAACTCTACTTCCAACTGGCTCGAATCAACGAGGACGCTTCAGTAAATGCAGCCTGCGCAAAACCACCGCAGGAGTGCTGATCAGCCCGAAAACGCCCGATCGAGCCACGCGGGAACGGGGATGCCCTTCTCGCGAAGGAATACGGGATTGAACAATTTCGCCTGATAACGTGTTCCCGCATCGCTCAGAACTGTGACGACGGTGTGTCCTGGACCTAATGCCTGGGCCAGGCGGATAGCGCCCGCTAAATTCACACCGCTGGAGCCTCCCACGCACCAGCCCTCGTCGTGCAAGAGCTGATGCAACAGTGGAACGGACTCCTGGTCTGGAATCGACCACGCCAGATCAATGGGAGCGCCCAGAAAGTTCGCGGTGACACGACTTGAGCCGATGCCTTCACTGATAGAGCTCCCCTCGGCGACCAGGTCGCCAAAGTTGATGTAATGCGCCAGTGCAGAACCCGTGGGATCGGAAAGAGCGATCTTCACACTCGGCCTACGCGCCTTCAGCGCCCGACCTACTCCGGCAAGAGTTCCCCCCGTGCCTGCGGAACAGACGAATCCGTCGATCCGCCCCTTCGTCTGCTCCCAGATCTCAATAGCGGTGGTTGCCTCGTGCCAATCGCGGTTGGCCGTGTTGTCGAATTGGTTGCCGAACCACGCGCTATCTGGCGTGGTTTCGTTCAAGCTTTCGCAGTAGGCGCGCGCGATGTGCACGTAATGACGTGGGTCCTTGAAGGGGGCGGCCGGAACAAGCCGAACCTCTGCACCTGCGACCCGTAATGCGTCGATTTTCTCTCTGCTCTGCGTATCCGGCATGAAGATCACCGACCGGTAGCCACGGCTGGCCCCAATCAGCGCCAGCCCGATCCCGGTGTTCCCGGCGGTCCCTTCCACAATCGTGCCGCCAGGGCGCAATAGCCCCTTTTTTTCGGCATCGAGCACCAACCCCAAGGCAGTGCGGTCCTTGATGGAGCCGCCAGGGTTGAGGAATTCGGCCTTACCCAACACCTCGCAGCCGGTGAGTGCCGAAGCCTGCCGCAGGCGAAGTAGCGGGGTATGGCCGACGGCGGCAGAAAGATCGAGTTTGACGCTCATAAAGGAAAGTTTTACGGCCAGAGGTGGAGTTATCGAGAGGTTTTGCCGGGTCCGGTAGCCTGCCACTTATGCCTATATAGATGATGCGTACGCGATATGGCTATTTCACATAAGTACTGAATATCAGGTACTTTACAGTCGTTTTTACGTATAGACGTCTAAACGTCCATTGACCTTCAAAAATCGCGAAGGTATAGTCGATCCTACTCATCGAGACCGGCTGAGGGACAGGCCCACAGAAGCCGGGGCAACCTGCAGGATCAAATCTGCAACGGTGCCAACTCCTGCGGGGCGCTAAGGCGTCAACCGGTAGATGGGATGTCGTCAGTTCATGCGCAAGCATGGTTGGCCCGACGACAACCCTTCGTAGGTACTCCGCAGGCCGATGCCAACGGAGAACCAAGATGCCGCACCTCGCCAACGCTTCCTCTGATGACCGCCATACTGCCGTGGTCGTCCCCTTGCATACACGCCCCGCGCTCACCGAGCAGCGCAGTAGCCGTCGTCTGAGTCTTCAACCCAAGTACGGCAACCGTCCAAGCATGGTGGACGTGCGCTATCAGTGGAACGGCGCTCCCGATGCGCCCACGGTGATCGTGCAGGGTGGCATTTCCGCGGATCGTTACGTTGCGCAAACGGAGCAGGGCGACGCAGGTTGGTGGTCTGAACTGGTGGGGCACGGGCAGGCGATCGATCTCGCTCATAGCCGCGTGTTGAGCATTGATTGGCTGACCCCTGCCGACTTCGATGAAAGTCCCCGTGCCATATCTAGCGAAGACCAGGCCGATGCGCTGGCCGCCTTGGTCGATGCGCTGGGCATCGGACGCGTAGCGGCCTTCGTTGGCTCTTCGTACGGCGCGATGACGGCTCTCGCGTTTGCGGCGCGGCATCACGACAAAGTTGAAAAGCTCGTCCTGCTTGCGGGCGCCCACCGCGCCCATCCGCTATCGACGGCCCAGCGCGCCATCCAGCGCCAGATCCTGCGTCTGGGCCAAGCATCCGGCCAAGTCGACCAGGCGCTTTCCTTGGCGCGTCAGTTGGCGATGACAACCTATCGCGGCAGCGAAGAGTTCGCGCGTCGTTTTAGCAGCACGCCCGACTATCGCGAGGGAAGGTTTCATTTTCCGGTCGAAGATTATCTTGAGCATGCAGGGCGTCGTTTCGTAGAACGTTTCGATCTCGAGCGCTTCCTGGCGTTGTCCGAATCTATCGATCTTCATGACATCGAACCAGAGGCCGTCGGCGTGCCCGCCACGCTGATCGGATTTCCATCCGATCGATTGGTGCCACTAGCTGACTTGTGTGAACTGCAGCGTCGCCTACGTGGTTCCGCCACGCTGGAAGTCATCGATTCGCCGTATGGCCACGATGCTTTCCTCAAAGAAACCCACCAACTGGCGCCGCTGCTGCGTCAGGCCATCCCTTGTCATTGTGGAGCTTGAATCATGTGCGCTGATGTCGTGAACGAAACCGCTGCCAGCACTCGCGCCGTGCGCGCCGGCATCGAGTCGGATACACAGCATGGTGCGGTAGTACCGCCGCTGCATCTGTCGACCAACTACGCCTTCACTGGGCTGGGCGGCAAGCGCGCCTACGACTACTCGCGTAGCGGCAATCCGACGCGCGATCTGCTTGGCAATGCACTAGCCGAATTGGAGCAGGGCGCAGGCGCGGTCGTGACCGCCAGTGGCATGGCCGCTGTGGCGTTGGCGTTGGAGTTGGTTCCCGCCGGTTCGACCGTCCTCGCTGCACACGATTGTTACGGCGGCACGTGGCGTCTGCTCGACGCTTGGGCAAAAAAAGGACGCTTCAACGTTCGCTTTGTAGACCTTACAGATAATCACGCCTTGGCCGAGGGTCTCGCCGACAAGCCGTCGCTGGTATGGGTGGAGACACCATCCAATCCGCTCTTGCGCATCACCGACATTCGTCACGTCGCACACGCTGCGCACGCCGTCGGTGCGCTGGTTGTGGTGGACAACACCTTTCTCTCGCCGGCGTTGCAACAACCGTTGACGCTGGGTGCGGATGTTGTCGTGCATTCCACCACCAAGTACATCAACGGTCATAGCGATGTAGTCGGCGGTGCAGTAGTAGCGCGCGATGCCGCCGTAGCCGAACAGCTGAAATGGTGGGCCAATTGCAATGGCCTCACCGGTGCGCCGTTCGATAGTTTCCTTACCCTTCGCGGCCTGCGCACGCTGAGTGTGCGCCTGCGTCAGCACCAGGAAAATGCAGAGCGCATCGCCGTGCAACTCGATCGCCACGCTGCCGTCCGCAAGGTTTACTACCCCGGCTTGGAACATCACGCCGGCCATGCGTTGGCTGCACGCCAGCAGCAGGGTTTTGGTGCGATGTTGAGTTTTGAACTACATGGCGATACCTCGCAGATCGAAGCCTTTGTGGACGGCTTGCATTATTTTTCCTTGGCCGAATCGCTTGGTGGCGTGGAAAGTCTGATTGCGCATCCCGCATCGATGACCCATGCCGCGATGTCGCCGGATGCGCGACGTGCGGCAGGCATTGCCGATGGTCTGTTGCGGTTGTCGATCGGTATCGAAGACGGCGACGATCTGCTGCGCGATCTCGATGCCGCGTTGTTGCGCGCGCAGTCTGTTGCCGATAGCGCATCCAAACGCCGGGTGATTGCATGAGTGCGGTATTGGCTGAGGCATCCGCGGCAAAATCCACGCCTGCTGCAAAATCCGAAGTGGCCTTGGTCTTGCTCGGCACCGGTGTGGTCGGCGGTGCCTTTCTTAAATTGCTCTGCACGCCGGTGGGAAGCCGGCTGCGTTTGGTGGGCGCTGCCAATTCGCGCAGGCAGCAAACGGATGCCGCTCAACTCGCCGCGCGCGATTTGCGCGATCGACTCACGCGCGAAGGTATTTCCCGCGATGATGCCGCATTGCTGTCGGCGTTAGATGCGCATCGTGCCGAACTGAAGGTTATCGTTGACGCTACTGCGTCGACCGATCTGGCCTCCCGTCATTCGGAGTGGCTCGCTCGTGGCTATCACGTCGTTACCGCAAACAAATCCTTGGCCGGTGGCCAGCTGTCGGGCTGGCGTGCCTTGCAGGCCGCGCGTGCTGCAGGTGGACGTTATGGCGATGCCGCGACCGTTGGTGCAGGGTTGCCAGTGCTGTCGACGCTGCGTCGTCTCTGCGATTGCGGCGACAGTCTGCTTACGCTGGAAGGTGTGTTTTCGGGCTCGCTGTCTTATCTGTTCAATCAGTACGACGGTAGCCGTCCGTTTTCTGCATTGCTGCGCGAAGCGCGCAAGCTTGGCTACACCGAGCCCGATCCACGCGCCGATCTCTCCGGCGAAGATGTCGCACGCAAGCTGTTGATCCTCGCGCGCAACGCCGGCTTTGCGCTTGGCAGCGATGAAGTCGTCGTGGAAAGTCTGGTGCCCGAAAGCTTGCGTGACATTTCCACCGAAGCATTCCTGGATCGTCTCGAAGAATTGGATGAGCCGCTTGCTGCATTGTGCGAAGCAGCGCGCGCACGCGGTCAAGTACTGCGCTTTCTCGCGCGGCTCAATCAGCGTGGTCGCGCGCGCGTTGGGCTTACGGAAGTGCCGCTCACGCATCCCGCGGCGAGGCTCTATGGCACCGACAACCAGTTCGCATTGACCACCACGCGTTACCATACGCAGCCGCTGGTGATTCAGGGGCCTGGTGCAGGCCCTGAAGTCACTGCACAGGCACTCCTTGGAGACGTGCTGGCCCTAGGCTGAAAC
>JAATFF010000093.1 GCA_015655335.1 Lysobacterales bacterium
GCGATCCGCGCCAACCTGGAACACGCGGTTGACGTTGGTGTAACTGGCCTGGCCGAAATCGGCGTAGGTGCCGACGTACGCCGGACCCGAATGCCAGGTCAGGTAGCCGATACCAGTCAGCGCCTGCAAATCGTAGCCGCCGCCACCGCTGACATCGGCATAGTGCTCACCAATGCCGAGGCCGACACCTGCAGAGAAATTGTCGTTGATACGCACGTCAGCACCGGTGGTCAGATCCACGTTGTTGCTGGTGGTTTTCGGCGCGCCGGCACTCTGATCGAACTGTTGGTTCGAATAGTTGATGCTGGCGAACGCACGTGTTCCGCTACCGAAGTTATCCGCCATCATCTGATTGCGAATGGCCGCCGTCTGCGTGGTGACGGCAGCAAGCGGCGCTTCCGCCAGCAGCGAGATCTGTTGCGGTGCTGCCAGTTCGGATAGCACCACTTGGCCGAGCATCTTGTCCGCGGCAGTGGTGGGATGGACGCCGTCGGCGAACAGGTAGGACTGGTTCGTACCCGGTGCGTAGGTATACGGCAGGCCGGAACCTTGCGGACCGCACGCCACCGAACTGGAGCCCACGCCGCATGCCGGTACCGTGACGTTGGTGAACCCATAAGCACCCGGATTGGCGATCACCTGGTTGAGCAGCGCGAAGGTGTTGACCGGAATGATGCCCTTGCCCAATTGGCCTAAGCCCGCATTGAGCTGACCATTGAACACGACACTCAGCAACGTCAGCGACGATGCAGCCGAAGCACCTTGTTCAGTGGCTTCCGGCGTCAAGCCGATATTCGGCAAATTGAATACCAGGATGTTCTTCGCGCCAGCCTTCTGCAGCGCGCCGATCAACTTCACTTCCTGCTGTGCCGCCGTCACGATGCTGGCCTGAGCTTGCGCGGCCGTTTGCAGGCTTGCCACGCCGGCTTGTGCAGCAACAGCCGCTTCCACCTGCTGCGTTACCGTAGGCGTAATTTGGGCGATGAACGCCGCAATCACTGCCGGATTGTTGGGAATGACGCCTCCCGCAATGGCCTGCGCGACTTCGCTTTGAATAGTCTGCTGGATCAACTGCGGCACCACAGCGGCGGCACCTGCCGCCGTCGCGGCGTAGAAAATATCATTGGCGCCACCCCAGACCGAGTAGAGCGCATTGCTCTTGACCGAGTTGGTGGCCAGATAACCGTCAATCTGAGCCGTCAGCGTCGGAACGATCGACGGCGTGCCCGGCGTGTTGTTAAGCACACCCGCACCACCCCACGCGTAGTCGCTGCCGCCAGCCAACGAGGCCGTCAAGGAATGACCGAGGCCGGTGGCAACGTTCTGAACGACGACCGCGCCGGGATTCGTGGTGAATTCCAGCGGCGGCTGTACGCTCGGATTGGTCGCTAGCGAGATGTTGCCGGCGTCGCTCAAGCTGTCGCCGAAAACGATCACGCTGCTGAACGTCGAGTTGGGATTGCCAGTAGCCTGGGCGGTGCCAATAAGGCCGAGAGCCAGCGCAACGGCGCCGGCGAGCTTGCGGGGTTGAACCATGGTGCCTGCTCCTGCGTTTGTTATAGGGAAGTTACGTTAATGCATGCCATACGTCCGCGCATGCTGCGCTGCAAGCAAACGGCCTCGCCGCAAGAAATTGAGCGGCTTTGGCTGAGCATTTGGGCCATCCCCACGGGCGTCGAATCAGGCTTTTGCCAAGCCTGATTCACGTCAAATCAATGCTTTAGAGCACGCGACAGGGCATCTGCGAAAGCACTGTTGGCGGGTGCGGCCGCCGGTTTTGGTGGATGGGAGGCGCCCGGGCGCGGCCCCCTGTTTTCACGGGATCCGCCGCGCGAATCATTGGCACCGGCTGCCGGGCGCGCTCCGCGAGCCTGCCCTGGCTCGTCATCCAGGCGCATGGAAAGGCCAATGCGCTGGCGTGGAATGTCCACTTCCATCACTTTCACTTTGACGATGTCGCCAGCTTTCACCGCGTCGCGCGGATCCTTTACGAAAGTGTGGGACAACGCGGACACATGCACCAAACCATCCTGATGCACGCCGATATCGACGAAGGCGCCGAACGCGGCCACGTTGGTGACGCGTCCTTCAAGAATCATCCCGGGTTTGAGATCTTTCAGATCTTCCACGCCTTCGGCAAAACTCGGTGCGACAAATTCGGGGCGCGGATCGCGACCGGGTTTTTCCAGTTCCTTGAGAATGTCGCGCACCGTCGGTACACCGAAGCGCTCGTCGGTGTACTGCTCAGGCTTCAAGCTGCGCAGGAAGCTTGTGTCACCGATGATGCTTTTCACTTCGCGACCGCACTGGGCAATGATGCGCTCGATGACCGGATACGCTTCCGGATGCACAGCGCTCGCGTCCAAAGGATTGTCGCCGCTGGGCACGCGCAAAAAGCCCGCGCATTGCTCAAACGCCTTGTCGCCTAAACGCGGCACTTTGAGCATCGCTTTGCGATTGGCGAACGGACCGTTGGCGTCGCGGTGCTTTACGACATTCTCTGCCACGCTGGCAGACAAGCCCGCCACGCGCGAAAGCAGCGCGGCCGACGCAGTGTTCACGTCGACACCCACCGCGTTGACGCAGTCTTCCACTTTCGCGTCGAGTGCGCGCGCAAGCTTCACCTGATTCACGTCATGCTGATATTGGCCCACGCCGATGGCTTTGGGTTCAATCTTTACCAGCTCGGCGAGTGGATCTTGCAAGCGTCGCGCGATGGATACGGCGCCGCGCAAGCTCACGTCGAGATCGGGAAATTCTTTGGCGGCCGTTTCGGATGCGGAATACACCGATGCGCCCGCTTCACTCACGACGATCTTGGAAAGCTTGAGTTCGGCGTGCTTCTTCATCAGCTCGCCGGCTAGCTTATCGGTCTCGCGCGACGCCGTGCCATTACCGATCGCAATCAGGTTGACGCCGTGTTGCTTGCTCAACACAGCAAGGCGAGCGAGTGATTGATCCCACTGCTTACGCGGTTCATGCGGATAGACGGTGTCGGTGGCTAGCAGTTTGCCGGTAGCATCGACCACTGCCACCTTCACGCCGGTACGGATGCCGGGGTCAAGGCCCATCACTGTTTTTGCACCGGCCGGAGCGGCCAGCATCAAGTCCTTGAGGTTGTCGCCGAATACGCGGATGGCTTCGTCCTCGGCGCCTTCGCGCACGCGGCCAAACAGATCCAGCGTCAGATGTAAATGCAGTTTCACGCGCCAAGTCAGGCGTACGGTTTCGCGCAGCCATGCATCGGCCGCGCGACCGCGATCGAGAATGCCGGCCTGCGCGGCCACGCGACCTTCGCCTTCCAAATGACCTTGTTCGGCCTCTGCGGCCGGCGCAAGTTCGAGTTCGATGACGCCTTCGTTGCGTGCGCGCATCAAAGCGAGCAAGCGGTGCGACGGAATCTTGCCGATCGCTTCCACGTGATCGAAGTAATCGCGGAATTTCGCGCCTTCGTTTTCCTTGCCTTCGACGACCTTGGCACGAATTTGACCTTTGTCCCACAACCAGTCGCGCAATTCGCCCAGCAGTTGCGCATCTTCGGCGATGCTTTCCATCAGGATGGCGCGCGCGCCATCGAGCGCGGCGCGCGCGTCCGCCACACCCTTTTCGGCGTCGACGAACGATTCGGCGAACGCTTCCGGCGATTGCGTCGGGTCGTTTCGCAAACCAATAGCGAGCGGCTCCAAGCCGGCTTCGCGCGCGATCTGCGCCTTGGTGCGACGCTTGGGCTTGTAAGGAAGATAGAGATCTTCCAGTCGCGCCTTGGTATCGGCAGCGAGAATGTCGCCTTTCAATGCATCGGTGAGCTTGCCCTGTTCCTCGATGCTGGAGAGGATCGCATCGCGGCGCTCCTCCAGTTCGCGCAAATAGCGCAAACGCTCTTCAAGCAAGCGCAGTTGCGTGTCGTCCAGACCACCCGTGGCTTCTTTGCGATAGCGTGCGATGAACGGCACGGTCGCGCCGCCATCAAGCAGTTCTACAGCAGCGCGTACTTGCTCCGTCTTGGCGGCGATGTCCTGGGCAATGCGTTGTTCGATGCTAAGCATGAGACTGAAGAAATTCCTTGGTTTTCGTGTTGCGACAGATGTTCAGCGAAAATGGGGTGTTCGAATTGCCCATGATATCAAGCGGCGTGGATAAGCCGCGTTATGCGCTATTGGTCCGTGAGCATGAAAAGAAAACGGCGCCAACCTCATTGGGTCGCGCCGTCCGTATGTCGGTATGTTCAGGCGTTGAAGCTGCTGTGATCGTTGCTGGGCTGGGCTCGTTGTGGCGGCAGTTCCTGAGCGGTGCCGTTGAGTACGAATGTGCTGGCCATGAGATCGTGCAGGCCCTGCTTACGCTGCGTCCACGCGACGGCGATGTAGCAGATCACCGGAATCAGTCCGAAGATCAACGCAGACAATCGAACGACGTTACGCGCTGCCGCACGACCCAGCGTGACGCGTTTTCCGTTGATGTCCGTAACGCGCAAGCGGAGTGCGAGTTTGCCTGGCGTCGCCTGCCATTTGGATGCTTCGAAGAACACGTAATAGAAGAACGCGATGAACAGCGATGCCACCGAGGAGCTTTCTGTCGCGGTGCCATATTCGCGTATGGCCGCACTCATATCGCTGCCGCTTTGCAGCTGCTCGAGCAGATGCTTGTACGCTTCCATGCCACCGAGCAGATACATGACGATCATCGATGGAATGGTCAGGATGATCAGATCGATCACCCAGGCGCCGAAGCGCTGCCAGAAACCGGCGTAATCGAACGCGGTTGCCGTTGCCGGTTGCTGCTGCAGCGGCGGAGGGGCGTAGGCGCTGGGCGCAGGCGCTTCGGCGGGTTTGTCTTGGGGGAACAGGACCGAGAGCGGCTGCCAATCCGCCAGTCCGTCGTACCAGCCCAGATCGTCGCGGCTCAATTCGCCGCTGCGCAGCCATTCCCGTACCTGTTCTTCCTGATAGGGGCCGTGACGTTCGCCCTGTCGACCGATCCAGACTTCCATCGCGCATTCCTCGATAAGCAGGAGCGCATGATGCCATGCGTCTGCGATGGATTGGACCTAGGCGATTGTCAGGCGGCGGCGCGGCGTTTCAGATGAACCAGCAGCAGCGAAATCGCTGCGGGCGTCACCCCGCTGATGCGTGCTGCCTGGCCGATGGTGGCCGGCAGGCTGCGCTTGAGCTTCAGCAGTACTTCGGCCGAAAGGCCGCGTACTTTGTCGTAATCGAAGCTGTGCGGAATGGCGGTGTTCTCGTGGCGGCGCTGGCGCTCGATTTCCTCACGCTGGCGTTCGAGGTAGCCGGCGTATTTGGTCTGCACTTCGACCTGCGCCGCGACATCCTCGCGCGCGACCGATGGGCCCAATTGGGGTACGGAAGTCAGCTTGGCGTAATCGAGTTCAGGGCGGCGCAACAGATCCAGCGCGTTGGTTTCGCGGCTCACCGCAATGCCCAGCTGGCGCTCGATGGACGCGCCCAGCGCATTGTTCGGAGCCGCCCACAGCGCGCCGAGCCGTTGTACCTCTCGCTCGACCGCTTCGCGCTTGGTGCGCAGCGCATCGAAGCGTGCCTGTGAAACGACGCCCAGGGCGTGACCGGTTTCGGTCAGTCGCAGGTCGGCGTTGTCTTCGCGCAAATGCAGCCGGTATTCGGCGCGCGACGTGAACATGCGGTAGGGCTCGATGGTGCCATTGCTGGTCAGGTCGTCGATCAGCACACCGACATAGGCTTCGTCGCGCCGCGGATACCACGGCGTCTTGCCCTGCACGGCCAGCGCGGCATTCAGGCCGGCGATCAAGCCCTGCGCGGCAGCCTCTTCATAGCCGGTGGTGCCGTTGATCTGGCCGGCGAAATACAGGCCTGGAATGGCTTTGGTTTCCAGCCACGGGTGCAGGCCGCGCGGATCGAAATAGTCGTATTCGATGGCATAGCCGGGCCGCGTAATGTGCGCGTGCTCGAACCCTTTGATCGAATGCACCAGGGCCAGCTGCACGTCGAACGGCAGCGAAGTGGAGATGCCGTTGGGGTAGATCTCGAAGCTGTCCAGCCCTTCCGGCTCGATGAAGATTTGATGCGAGGCCTTGTCGGCGAAACGCACCACCTTGTCCTCGATCGAGGGGCAGTAGCGCGGGCCGATGCCCTCGATCTGGCCGGTATAGAGCGGGGAGCGATCCAGGGCGCCGCGGATGATCTCGTGGGTACGCTCGCTGGTCTGGGTGATCCAGCAACTGATCTGGCGCGGATGGTCCTCGCGCGAGCCCAGGTAGGAGAACACCGGGGCTGGATCGTCGCCCGGCTGTTCGTCCAGGCCGCTGAAGTCGATGCTGCGCAGGTCGATGCGCGGGGGCGTGCCGGTTTTCAGGCGATCCGCCGCCACCGGCAGCTCGCGCAGGCGCTGGGCAAGCGTCGTGGCAGGTGGGTCGCCCGCGCGTCCGCCCGCGTATTGGGCCGGTCCGATATGGATCTTGCCGGCCAGAAAAGTGCCCGCCGTGAGCACAATGGACCTGGCGCGGAAAGAAAGGCCCATTTGCGTCACTACCCCGGTGACGCGACCTTGCTCGATCAGAAGATCGTCCACCGCCTGCTGGAACAGGTCCAGATTGGGCTGGGTTTCGACCATCCGGCGGATGGCTGCCTTATAGAGCACCCGATCGGCCTGGCAGCGGGTCGCGCGTACCGCCGGCCCCTTGGACGCGTTCAGCGTGCGCCACTGGATGCCCGCCCGATCAGCCGCCTGGGCCATGGCGCCGCCCAATGCGTCGATTTCCTTGACCAGATGGCCTTTGCCGATACCGCCGATGGCGGGATTGCAGCTCATCTGGCCGATCGTTTCGATGTTGTGGCTCAGCAATAACGTGCGTGCGCCGCAGCGCGCCGCGGCCAAAGCGGCCTCGGTGCCGGCGTGGCCGCCGCCAATCACGATTACGTCGTAGGAGCTGGGATGGAGCATCGGGATGCGCAAAATCAGGTGGAGACAAAGGCTTATGGTAATGCGCCCGGGGGTTGCAGGACATCCCTTACACCAAGCTGGCATGTTTTCTGCTTTAAGCTTCACCGCACTTTCACGGGCAGATGCCGCGCTTCGCGCGCTGAGAAAGGACGACAGGGGTCCTTTCGCGTACCGGGACAGGAAGCAAGACGGCGCCCCTCGGGGCGCCGTCGTTATTTTTGCGATCTCTAAAGAGAGATCTGGCGCCCGGCGGTCTCAGGAACAGGGGGAATCCAGGATGACCGTATTGCCGGGCGCCAGAAACTGAAGCAATCGAGGGCTGCGCGGCTGGCGCTCCACCCCCTTGGCGTGGACGGATCATCGCCCCAAACGCGTGAACACGGGGTGACTGAAACGCAAATTTATGCCGGTGTACGGCAGCTGCTGACACAAAAGGTCACAGCGTGATTGAGAGCAAAAATGTTGTGTGAACTACATCACAAGCTGGCACGTCTGTTGCAGCGTCTGGGTGCAGGCAAAAGCAGGAGACGAGTCATGGATAACTGTAACGAGTTCGCACCGGTATACATGCGGCACGACCTGATGATCGAGATTGGTCGCCTGGAAATGGCGATGGATCATCTCGTCCAGCGCGAGCCGGCACAGCAGCAACAGCTGCGTCCGCGCCTGGAATCGCGCATGAGTCATTTGCTCAGTGAGCTGGATCACCTTCCGGCCTGAGCATCGCCTTTCAATGCCGCCCAGCGACGGCGACCCTTAGGGGTCGCCGTTTGCGAAAGATGGCTATCAGTGTTGCAACACGTTGCCGATGATCTCGCTGAGATTGCGCGACAGGCCTTGCCGCTGAGCCAACCCATCCAACGCAGCATGAGCCGCCTCGCGGCGAATCGGCTCCAATCGTTGCCATCCATTGAATGCGGTCGCCAAGCGTGCCGCGATCTGCGGATTCAACGCATCCAGTTGCGCAAGCCGTTCGGCGAGCAACCGGTAACCGGCGCCGTCCGTGCGATGGAACCCACTGGGATTGTTGCTGGCGAAGGCGCCAAGCAGGGCGCGCGCGCGATTCGGATTTTTTAGCGTGAACGCGGGATCGCTTTCGAGTGCCAGGACCGCGGCCAGTGCGGGTTCGCCCGGTACTTGCGCCTGCACGGCGAACCACTTGTCCAGGGCCAGCGGGTTGTCCGCATAGCGTTGGCGGAAATCCTTCAGCGCGACGGAGGCCTGCGGCGCGCGATCGCGCACCAAGACGCCGAGTGCGGCCACGCGATCGGTCATGCCTGGCGCGGTTTCGCACTGGCGAATGGCTAGCGCATGCGCCTGTTCCAAATCCAGCAGCGCCAACAATTCGAGCACGCGACGCTTAAGTCGACGCTTGGCCTGGTTGGCGGCATCGAGCGCCGGGCTGGTATCCGCCGCCAAGGCGCGATAACGATCGAGCAAGGCCGGCGCGCCAATACGCGCGGCCAAGCGGCGCTGCAGATCCTGGCGTTGTGCGTGAATCTTCGTTGGATCCACATCGCCCTGACGATCGGCGAATTCGATTTCGCCCGGAGGTGTCAGCAGATCCGCCAACAGTGCGTCGTCGATGGTGTGACCCTCGAACAGCGCATTTAGCGCATCACACCACGCTTTGCACGCGCTCGAATCGGTGCCGCCATGCAAGCTGTCGAAGGCCAGGATGGCCAGCTGCTGGCCGGCTTCCCAGCGATTGAAGCCATCGGCGTCGTGCGTCAGCAACAGAGCCAGTTCCGCCGGGGTGTAGTCGTAATCCAACACCACCGGTGCCGAAAATCCGCGCAACAACGACGGCACAGGCTGCGTGTCGACATCGCGGAAAACGAAACGCTGCAAAGCCTTGTCCAGCACGACCACTTTCTCGGTCTCTACCGGTTGATCGTCGCAATGAAGCGGCAGCATCTTTCCGTGAGCATCGAACAGCGACAATTTCACCGGTATCGGCAGCGGCACTTTTTCCGGTTGTCCGGGCGTGGCGCGCGTTTGTTGGGATAGCGTGAGCGCGTATTCGCGACGTTCCGCATCGTATTCGCCTTTGGCGTGCAGGCGCGGCGTGCCCGATTGCGCATACCAGGCCAAGTAAGGCATCAGGTCGATGGCGTTGGCATCGCCCAGCGCGGCGAGAAAATCCTCGATGGTCGCCGCCTCGCCGTCATGGCGTTCGAAGTACAGATCCATGCCGCGTCGAAAACCGCTTTGACCGAGCCGGCCGGCAAGCATGCGCACCAGCTCCGAACCTTTCTCGTATACGGTTGCCGTGTAGAAATTATTGATCTCGCGATATTCGACGGGACGCACCGGATGCGCCAACGGGCCGGCATCCTCGGGAAACTGCGTGCGGCGCAGCAGCGATACGTCTTCGATCCGTTTTAGCGGCGGTGAATTCATTTCCGCGGAAAACTGTTGTTCGCGGAATACCGTAAGGCCTTCCTTCAGCGACAGTTGGAACCAGTCCCGGCACGTCACGCGATTGCCGGTCCAGTTGTGGAAGTACTCGTGCGCCACCACCGCTTCGACCGCGCGATATTCCTCGTCGGTGCTGCTGTCTGGATCGGCAAGCAGGTACTTTGCGTTGAAGATGTTGAGCCCTTTGTTCTCCATCGCGCCCATATTGAAATCGTGCGTGGCGACGACGTGGAATACATCCAGATCGTAGTTGCGCCCGTAGGTGCGTTCGTCCCAGCGCATCGAGCGTTCCAACGCATCGAGTGCGTAGTGGCAGCGGTCGATGACATGGGCCTCGGACCACATCACCAGCTTTACGGTGCGACCGTCGGCCGTGACGAGATCGCGCCGGATACTCTCCAACCGTCCCGCAACCAGGGCGAAGAGGTAACTTGGTTTGGGATGCGGGTCGACAAAACGCGCCCAATGGCGGCCATCCGCAAGTTCGCCCGCGCCATCGGGGTTGCCGCCGGCAAGTAGCACGGGAAAGCGCTCGCGCTCCGCACGCAGCGTGACGGTAAAGCGGGTTAGCACGTCCGGGCGGTCGGGGAAAAACGTGATGTGGCGAAACCCCTCGGCCTCGCATTGCGTCAACAGGAATCCCGCTTCGCGCGATCCCGACAGATACAAGCCCTCCAGCGCCGTATTCGCAGCCGGCATGACTCGCACGCGCGTTTCCAGCACGCTGCCGTCGTGCACCTGGTCCACCTCCAGCGCGCCGTCTTTGTAGCGGTAGCCATTCGCATCGAGTGCGCGGCCATCGAGCGAGATCGCCAGCAGCTCGAGCCCTTCGCCATCCAGGCGCAGCGGTAGCGATTGCGAGGCATCGCGCCGTAAGGTGAGCCGTGAGGTGATCTCGGTGGTATCGATGCCCAGGTCGACGTCGAGTTCTGCGGCATCCACCGTCCATGCGGGACGGCGATATTCATGTAGGCGGACGGGGGTAATGGCGGGTTCGTTGGCAACGGTCATGCGGCACACGGGAATAGCAAAGTCGGATCAGGCTAACATGCGGTTCTTTCCCGCCAGGACAAGCGGATGACCGCATTCAGCATCGAACCGTCGCGGCTGGGGTCGCACGACATCCTCATTCTCAGCGATGTCGAGCGTGGGCGCTGCATCCGCCTGGCCTGCCGTGGCGCCACCCTGATCGGCCTGGAGCAAACGGTGGATGACACCGTGCATCAGCTTGCGGACGGCTATCGCGACGCCGCGGAACTGGAGAGCCGACCCAGTTCGCGTTTCGCGATCATGGCGCCTTTCGCCAACCGTATTGCCGACGCCCGATACACGTTCGACAGTCAGTCGCACGATCTGCAGCCAGGCGTGGAAGGTGCGCAACGCGCCAGTCGGCACGGCTTCGTGCGGGGCGTGGATTTCGATGTGGCGATCCAGCACGTCGATGCCGACGGCGCGCATGTCACGTTTGCGACGTCCGTCATACGGCCCGGGGCATTTCCCGGCTATCCGTTTGCCATCGACCTGACGGTGACTTATACGCTCGACGCGCGAGGTCTCTCCCTGCGCGCCAACATGCGCAATGTTGGCGAAACGGCAGCGCCGTGCTTCTTCGGATGGCACCCGTATTTTCGATTGGGCGACAGCATCGTCGATACGTGGGAACTGCAGATTCCGGCGGCGACGCTGGTGCGCACCGACGCCGATTACATCCCTTTCGCGGGAGCGGCAGCTTATCAGCCACTGGACGAAGCGCCGCCTGCACTGGATTTTCGCCGTGCCAAGCCGATTGGCCGCACCGAAATCAATCATGCCTACGTCGATCTCGTGCGCGATGCGGATGGGCGTGCACGCACGCGCTTGCGTGATCCGGCGACGGGGATGGGTGTCAATCTTTGGCAGGAACACGGCGTCCTGCTGGCATTCACCGCGGATACGGTAACTCGCGATGTGCGACGTTCGATCGCACTGGAGCCCATGGAAAGCATGTCAGACGCGTTCAATCGACCCGATTGCGCCAGCGCCATTCGCTTGGAGCCGGGTGCGGAGAGATCGTTTGGTTTCGGCGTGGAGATCGACTTCGCATGAAAGTGCCGTTACCCAGCCTCGATCACATTCGCGACGCCGCCGCGCGCATTGCGCCTTACGCCACGGTGACGCCGGTATTGCGCAGCGATGCGCTCGACGCGATGGTCGGTGCGCAATTACATTTCAAATGCGAAAACCTGCAGCGTGGCGGCGCATTCAAATTCCGCGGCGCTTGCAACGCCGTGTGGTCGTTGACCGCAGAGGAGGCCGCGCGCGGTGTCGTGACGCACTCGTCCGGCAACCACGGCAACGCACTCGCCATGGCTGCGGCGACACGCGGCATTGCGGCGCATGTCGTGGTCCCCGACGGCGCGGTGCGCGCCAAGCTCGAGGCCATCGAACAGGCTGGCGCGATATTGCATCGTTGCGCGCCAACCATCGCTGCGCGTGAAGCGAAAGCCGCTGAAGTGCAGCGCGACACGGGCGCGATCATGGTTCATCCGTATGCCGATACGCGCGTCATGGCCGGCCAAGGCACCTTGGCGCTGGAGCTCTTGCAACAATGCGAGCACCTGGATGCGCTGATCACACCCATCGGCGGCGGCGGCCTCGCCGCAGGATGTTCGATCGCCGCGCATGGCATCCAACCATCCCTGGCTATCTATGGTGCAGAACCCTCAGGTGCCGCCGATGCCGCGCAATCACTGATGCGCGGTACGCGTATCGATCACTTTACCCCCGACACCATTTGCGATGGCCTGCGTGCGTTGATTGGCGAATCGAACCTCGACGCACTGCGCATGCACGCTGTCGATGTCATCACCGTCAGCGATGACGAGATCATCGCCGCCACGCGGCAATTGTGGCAGGCGCTCAAGCTCGTCGTCGAAGTGTCGAGCGCAACCGTATTCGCCGCGGTGATCAAGCAGCGCGAGCGTTTTGCCGGCAAACAGGTAGGTCTGGTGCTTACCGGTGGCAACGTGGATCTGGATGCGTTGCCCTGGTAGCAACGCGTCCAGCACGCTCAAGCGTGCTTATGAAGAAGCGGCGATCATTCGAAATTTCATGCACAAATTACGCCACGAGCGGTGTGGCTCTTTATGCGCTTGATGAATCTTGATGCCAATCACGCTTTGGCTTTTCAAAATCGCTCATCCTGATTGCTCACAATTTGAATACCAGCATCGAGCAACAGGGGGGCCTTATGGTCGAGCTGGAAATACAGGTCCTCTCTGACCGTCGAGAGGGCTTGCTCACCGAGCTTGGGTGCGTTGTCGTCGCCAACAGTTTTTCACTCATACGCCAGCGGCTGACGCAGGACAATCGTGGCGCATGGCTGGCCATGATCGTGCGTGGACCGCCAGAACAACGTCTTGCGTTGGAGGAGATGCTGGGCACGCATAGTCGTGTGCTCAGTTTCGAAGCAGCGTTGTCGGGCGAAACCACCGCCATCGCGGCCAGTCCCGCGAAAACGGTGTCGCCCATCGCATTTGCGCCTTCGCCGGAACCTGCGCCCGTATCCGAGCCGCCCGTTGTGCCATCCACGGCCGTCATGCCCGATGTGGCACGTGTCGAACATATTCTGCCCAAGCTTGCGCAGGATTATCCGCAGATCTATCCATGGCTGGTGGCGCTGGAAAACAGCGTCGACGATGCGGTGCGCGAGGCATCGTTGATGTTGGCAGGGCGGCGCACGGGTGCATGGGTGTACAAGCGCGATTACGCACTTGGCGCCAAATTGAGTCTCGCCGATGCCATCAAGCGCATTGGCGTGCCGGCTTTGCGCTTGCTCGCCGATATCGAACAGCACGGCGTGCACGTGCATATCCTCAATAGTCCGCTGTGCGCGCCGGGCGTTCGCTCAGGTTGCCGATTCTATGGCGGTTATGTGGAAGGTCTCTTGAGCGGATCGGTCGCGCCTAAAAAAGTATTTGTGCGTCATCTGAGCTGCCGAAGTACCGGTGCCGCACATTGCAGTTTGGAAATTTCACACTAAGAACGTCACTTCAGGGGAAGTCGACATGTCTATGCAACTCAGTTACGACTGGCTGCTCGTGCTGCTTTCGTATGCCGTTTCGGTACTCGGCTCGTTCACGGCATTGCAATTGGCCGTTGCCATTCCGCTTGTCACCAACCATCACCAGAAGACCGCCGCGGTCGCCATGGCCGGCGGCGCCATGGGATTGGGCGCCATCTGGGCCATGCATTTCATCGCCATGCTGGCGTGCGACACCGGCATGCAAGTGACGTATGACCCCTCGCTTACCGCCTTGTCGGCGCTCGTTGCCTTCGCAGCGTGTTCGGCGGGGTTGATGATCGTCGGTAGCGGACGCTTCAGCGGGTTGAAGTTGCTTGCAGCGGGTACTTGCATGGGGCTGGGCGTGGGTTCCATGCACTATCTGGGAATGCGGGCGATGATGATGTCCGCGATCCTCAGCTACGACACGGGCTTGGTCATGCTGTCGCTGGTCATTGCTATCGTGGCCTCGATGGTCGCCTTGTGGCTCGCCTTCAATTTGCGCGGCCCCTGGCAGATGAGCGCCAGTGCATTGGTGATGGGGGCGGCAGTTTGCGGCATGCACTATACCGGCATGAAGGCGGCCAGCTTCTACGACAATGACGGGCAGCTACCCGATGGCTATGCAGACGGTCTACGCGGCGGCGATCTCGGGCTGACCATCTTTGCCATCGCGACAACCCTGTTGGTGCTGATGCTGGTGCTCTATTACTGGCGGCAGCGTTATCGATCGAGCCTGAGTATCTGACCAGCGCGGCGACGTGAGTTATTCTGCTCTTCCGCAGAAGCCAATGAGAGCAGCCATGACGACACGCATTCGCTGCCATTGGGCGGCCGATGGCGAACTGATGCAGGCCTATCACGACAGTGAATGGGGCGTGCCGTTGCATGACGACCGCGCTTTGTTCGAGTTTCTGTGCCTTGAGGGCGCGCAAGCCGGATTGTCGTGGCGCACAGTGCTGCATAAGCGCGATAACTATCGCCAAGCGTTCCATAATTTCGACATCGCGCGCGTTGCCGCCATGAAAGATCGCGAGCTGGAAAAGCTGCTGCTCGATCCGGGCATTATCCGCAATCGCTTGAAAGTGTCCTCCACGCGCGACAATGCGAAGGCTGCCCTCGAAGCGATCGACGAATTTGGCAGCCTCGACGCCTACCTGTGGTCATTTGTCGACGGCAAGCCGATTCAGAATAGCTGGCATGGCAAAGGCGATGTACCGGCCAGCACGCCGTTGTCCGATCGCATGAGCAAGGACCTGAAAAAGCGCGGTTTCCGCTTCGTCGGCACCACCATCTGCTATGCCTTCATGCAAGCCACCGGCATGGTCAACGATCACCTCGTGACGTGTTTCAGGCACAAGGCGCGCGGTGGAAAGCACAAGTCATGACCTTCGCTGCGCATGGATGGCAACGTTCAGCGACGTCGTGAACCGCGCAGGCTGTCGATGGAAAAACTCGCGATCTCGCCACCGTCTTTTGCACGACGCGATTGGCCTGGCGGCGGCCCCCACGCGTGCGCAGTGACCACTTCCCACGTGGCAGGAATACGGCCGTCAACCCGCATTCCCTCATAGGCGGCGAGCATGCGCTGAAAGTGGTGCTTACCAGTTAGGCCGCGCTCGCGGCCCCGGTCGGCGTGCGTTGCGCCAAGACCTTTCAATTCGCGTAGCAGCGCCTTCGGCTCGCTGTAGGTAAGCGTGTAACGATCCACATCGAGAACCGGATCGCGCAAGCCTGCATTGAGCATGGCGTCGCCCAGATCGTGCATATCGAGAAAGCGGCTGACATGGGAATGCTCGTCCACAGAGGCCCATGCCGCGCGCAGTTCGCGCAAGGTGTCGGGGCCGAACGTCGAGAACAGCACGATGCCGCCGGGTTTCAGCACACGCGCGCATTCGCCAAACAAAGCGGGCAGGTCGTCGATCCACTGAAAACATAGGTTGGAATGCAGCACATCGACGCAGTGATCCGGCAATGGCAGTGCTGTGGCCTCGCCGCATACGCGGAGAAATGGCTTGAGCCATCCCGCATGCGCCTTCGCTGCGCGCAACATCGGCCACGCGGCGTCGACCGCGAGCACTTGCGCCTTCGCATAGCGCTTCTTCAGTAGCGCGGTGCCACGACCCGTCCCTGCACCGACATCGATGACACGCTCCGGCTGCTGCAAGTAGAAATCCAGGCGTTCAAGCAGCAGTTGCTGCACTTCGCGTTGCAAGGCGTCGTGCTGTTCGTAGCTGTTGGCAGCGTGGCTGAAGTTGGCGCGCACGCGGCGGGTATCGACGTGGAAGTCGTTCATCGATGAGCCTCGAGCCAGGGCAGCAGCGTTTGCGCGACAGCGTCGGCGTGGCTGAGAAAAGGTGCATGTCCCGCGTGTGCGATTACGTGAAATTCACCTTGGCATGCCGAGGCAGACCATTGCATGGCGTCGGGATGTACTAGTCGATCGAGCCGGCCGGCGCTCCACCAGCTTTTGGCGTCGTGCAAGCGCGAAAGATCGGCGCGCAGATCGGTCTGATCGAGTATGCGAATGCCTTCCTGCAGTACACGCAAGTTCGGCTCTCCGCGCGAAAATACCTCCGCACGCAATCGACGCAGTTCACCGCGCGGGTCAGGGCTGCCCATCACTTCCAGCGCCAGAAAGCGCTCGATCGTGGCGTGATAGTCGGTTTCCAGATCGGTCGCCAACTGCTGCACGAGTGCAGCATCCCGCCCGTATGGCCAATGGGCAGCGCTGACGAAGCGCGGCGTGGCGCACAGCATGGCCAGTCCGCGAACGTGTTCGGGTATGTCCAGCGCGGCGCGCAACGCAACCAGTCCGCCCATCGACCAGCCCAGCCATGCTGCGGGCGGCGTGGCGTCGGCGATGGCGCGAGCGCAAGCCTGCGGCTCCAACGGCAAAGCACACTCGCGTGAGTAGCCGTGTCCAGGCAGGTCGACCACGTACATGGTGCAGTGTTCGGTCAGGGCATCGACCAGCGGTGCAAACACGCCGCCATGCATCGCCCAGCCGTGAATCATCACCAGCGGCATCGGGCCGCTGCCGTGGACTTCGATATGCAGGCTCATGCGTCCGCGACCTTTGCTTCATCTGCCTCTTCGGGAGGCGATGGAAGCGAAGGCGCGAGCGTTTTATCGACGGCACCGCGTTCGTCGAACACAAAACAATCGCCGTGCCAGCGTGCGCCACCGACTTCTTCGAAGTACTTCAATATGCCACCTTCCAGCTGGTATACGCGATCCATGCCGACGTCCTGCATATACAGCACGGCTTTCTCGCAGCGGATACCGCCAGTGCAATACGAAACCACGGTTTTGTCGGCATAACGGACCTGATCGGCAGCCAGTGCTGCAGGTAGTTCGGTAAAGCTGGCAATGCGGTAGTCGACGGCCTGGGGGAACATGCCCACGTCGGTTTCATACGCGTTGCGTGTATCGAGCAGCACAACGTCGCGACCGTCATCGTCGTGCCCCTGATCCAGCCAACGCTTGAGCGTGGCAGCATCTACCGACGGTGCGCGGCCGCCTTCGGGACGAATGGTGGGATGGCGCAGCGTGATGATTTCTTTCTTCAGCCGCACGCGCATGCGCTGGAAGGGGGCGTCCTCGGAGAGCGATTCCTTCGCGTGCAAACCTGCAAAGCGCGAATCTTCATGCAGCCATGCCATGAACGCGTCGATCGCTTCGCGCGGACCGGCCAGGAATAGATTGATCCCTTCGGGCGCCAACAGAATGGTGCCTTTCAACGCCAACGCGTGGCATTGCGCGAGCATGCGTTCACGCAGCGCGGGCAGATCGTCCAGGCTGACGAAACGGTAGGCGGAGATGTTGAGGGTCGACATAAGTAAGTTGGGGCGTTCGAACGCCAATTATACCGGCGCTTGGGCCAGCTGCAGGGATGCGAGCGCCTGCAGCAGCCGATCAACATGTTCTTCTTCGTGCAGCGCCGACAGTGTGATGCGCAGGCGTGCTTGGCCTTGCGGCACGGTAGGCGGCCGAATCGCAATCGCCAGCAAGCCTTGTGTTTCCAAACCGCGCGAGACTTCCAGCGCGTGCTGCGCATCGCCGAGCAACAGAGGCTGGATGGCCGTGCGCGATGGCATCAGCGGTAGGCCAAGCTGCGTCGCGCCATGACGGAAGCGTTGGATCGCATGGGCGAGTTTTTCGCGACGCCAGTTTTCGCGGCGCGCGAGGGCGACCGCGCAGCGTGCCGCCGCTGCCAAGGCCGGTGGCATCGCGGTGGTGTAGATGTAGGTACGTGCGAACTGAGTCAGTCCGTCGATCAGCGCGGCGGAGCCGGCGACAAACGCGCCACTGCAGCCCAGCGCTTTGCCTAGCGTGGCCATCAGGATGGGCACGTCGCGCTCGCTCAGGCCGGCCTCCGTTATGCTGCCGGCGCCTTCGCTGCCCAGTACGCCGAGGCCATGTGCATCGTCCACCATCAATGTGGCACCTTCGTCGGCGCATAGCTCGGCCAGCTCGCGCAGCGGTGCGATGTCGCCATCCATGCTGAATACGCCGTCGGTGGCCAGCAACGCGCGGCTTTCTGCATGGCTACGCAACTGACGCCTGGCAGCATCGGCATCGGCATGCGGGTATCGTTTCAACGTCGCTCCGGCCAATTGCGCGCCGTCTAGCAGGCAAGCGTGGTTGAGCTTGTCCTGCACGCACAGTTCATCGCGCTGCAGCAAGGCCTGCATCACGCCGAGGTTGGCCATGTAGCCGGTGGAGAACAGCAGCGCACGTTCACGGCCGGTCCATTCGGCGAGTGCTTCTTCCAGCACTGCGTGCTCGCGGTGATGACCGCAGATCAAATGCGCGGAGCCGCTACCGACGCCGTGGGCATCGGCCGCGTGTTTCAGCGCGGCGATCAGTTGAGGGTGTTGCGCGAGACCCAGGTAGTCGTTGCTGCAAAAGGCGAGAAGGCGCTGTCCGTTGCTCTCCACCCAAGGTCCTTCGGCGTGCGTAATCGTGCGCAGGTGTCGCTGCAACTGAGCCTGCGCACGTTCGGCCGTCTGGACGGCCAACCGTTCGAGCAGATCAGGCCGCGGCACTGCAGCCACAGCCTTGGCCGCAACCACTCGCTTCCGTTTCCATGATGTCGGCGTGCACGGTGCCGGCCTCCTCGACCACTTCCAGTGCATGCAGATCGAGACGGCGGAACAGCGCGCGGTCGTGTTCCACATCGGGGTTGCCGGTGGTCAGCAGTTTTTCACCGTAGAAAATCGAGTTGGCGCCGGCGAAGAAGCACAGTGCTTGCACGGCGTCGTCCATTTGCTGGCGGCCGGCGGACAAACGCACCATCGAAGCGGGCATCAGGATGCGTGCGACAGCGATCGTGCGCACGAACTCGAACGGATCCAGCGCTTCAGTACCGTGCAGCGGCGTACCTTCCACTTGCACTAGTTGGTTGATCGGCACCGACTGAGGATGTTCGGGCAGCGTGGCGAGCGTCTGCAGCAGGCCGGCACGTTGCGCGCGTGTTTCGCCCATGCCGACGATGCCGCCGCAGCAGGTTTTCAGGCCGACTTCGCGGACGTGTTCGAGCGTGTCCAGGCGATCCTGGTATTCGCGCGTGTGGATGATCTCGCCGTAGAACTCCGGCGCGGTATCGAGGTTGTGGTTGTAGAAGTCGAGGCCGGCCTGCTTGAGCGTCTGCGCCTGGCTGCCGCTAAGCATGCCGAGCGTGGCGCAGGTTTCCAGGCCCAGCGCCTTCACCGCGGAGACGATTTCGGCCACCTGGGCCACGTCGCGATCTTTCGGGCTACGCCAGGCGGCACCCATGCAAAACCGGCTGGCGCCGGCGCTCTTGGCGGCCTGGGCGCGGGCGACCACGGCGTCCACCGACATCAATTTTTCCGCCTTCACCCCGGTGCTGTAGCGCGCTGCTTGCGGGCAATAGGCGCAATCTTCCGGGCAACCGCCGGTCTTGATCGACAGCAGGGTGGAAACCTGGACCGCATTCGGATCGTGGTTAGCGCGATGCGTGCTGTGTGCCCGGTGCAGCAGCTCGTTGAACGGCAGAGCGAACAGTGCGGCGACTTCGTCGCGGGTCCAGTCATGGCGAAGAGCGGCTACGGACATGGGCTTGGGATTCCAGAAAACACGCGGCTTATAAGTGTGGAAGTGGCCCGGAAGGCTGTCAACTGGATACGGGTGAGAATGGTTGACGGATCGGCTGTCACACCCATTACCATGGCCTTTCCACCATCGAAGGAAGCGATCCATGAGTGCAGGTCAGGGCAGCGCCGGCAACGTCATCGCCGCAGTGTGCAGTTTCTTTATTCCGGGCCTGGGCCAGTTGGTGCAAGGGCGCGTGCTGAAGGCGGCCATTATGTTTGTGCTGGCCGCGGCGCTATGGGTGATATGGATGGGTTGGATCATCCACCTTTGGTCCATCATCGACGCTGCGCTGTTCAAGCCGGGCAGTTAAATCGGCCTGCTCGCGCATGGATGCGCCCAGATCCCTGCTGACCGCCTTGCGCCGGTGGCTGTTGCCGTGGCGTTGCCTGCTATGCGGCGATGCTGGCGCGGAAGGCGTGGATCTATGCGCCGCGTGTATCGCAGAGCTGCCGCGCAACAAGTGTTGCTGTGAACGTTGTGCGTTGCCGCTGCCGATATCGGCCCCGCTATGTGGCCGTTGTCAACGCAAGGCGCCACCATGGGATGCGGTGTGGGCGCCTTTCCGTTATGCATGGCCACTGGATCGGCTGGAGACGCGTTTCAAATTCAGCCACGATCTTGCTGCTGGTCGCGCACTCACTGCGTTGTGGCATAAGGAAACACCGCCGGCGCTGCCGCAATGGATTCTCGCGGTACCGCTGCATCGGCGGCGTCTGCGCGAGCGCGGCTACAACCAAGCGCTGGAACTGGCTAAACCGCTCGCGCAGACGTTGAATATCCCTCTTCGGCACGACGTCTTGCGACGTGTTCGCCACACGGAAGCCCAGACGGGATTGGATGCCAACGAGCGCCGTCGCAATCTTCGCGCGGCCTTTGCGCTGCGCGAAGGTGTGGTTTTGCCCGCACACGTTGCCATCGTGGACGACGTATTCACGACCGGCATGACATTGAGCGAATGCGCACGCGTACTAAAACGTGCCGGCGTCGAGCGGGTCGATGTCTGGGCGCTCGCACGAGCGCCTATGCCGGGTCGCTGAAGTGTTGCGAATCAGCGCAAAGCAAGCGCCAGCGCGATGCCGACCCACAACGTGAGTCCCAGCCAATTGTTGTGCCGGAACGCGGCAAGGCAGGCATTGCGCTCGCGATGGCGAATCAGCCATTGCTGCCAGCCGAACAGCCCGACGGTGACGACAATGGCCAGCCAATACGGCCAGCCCAGCTTGGCACGCGTGCCGATCATCACCATCGCCATCAAAAAAGTGCCCATCAGCACGCCGATGATCGGAATGTCAGCATCGCCAAACAGGATGGCAGTAGAGCGCGCGCCGGCCTTAAGGTCGTCTTCGCGATCCACCATGGCGTACTCGGTGTCGTAGATCACCGACCAGAGAATGTTAGCGATAAACAGCAGCCAGCCCAGCGCCGGCACGGTGTTCTGCACGGCGGCGAAGGCCATGGGTATCGACCAGCCGAACGCTGCGCCGAGAACGACCTGCGGCAGGTCGGTGTAGCGCTTGGTGAAGGGATAGAGCGCGGCCAGCGCGGCGCCGATGAAGGACAGCTTGATGGTCAGCGGGTTGGTCAGCAGCACCAGCAGGAAAGCGAATACCAGCAAGGCGGCGAAGACGACCAGGGCTTCACGCGGTGTCACTCGCCCCGATGCGATCGGCCGTCCGGCGGTCCGGGCGACCTGGGGATCGAGTTTGCGATCGGCGTAGTCGTTAATCGCGCAACCGGCCGCCCGCATGGCGAACACGCCCAGCGTAAATATCAGCAGCATCTTCCAGGGCGGGAAATCGCCGGCTGCCAGCCATAGCGCCCACCAGGTCGGCCACAGCAGCAATAAGGCGCCGATGGGCCGATCCATGCGGGTAAGTACCAGAATATCGTGCGCTTTCTGGCGATATCGGTCGGGCAGCTTCTGCAGCAGCCAATCCAGCACGCGGGAGGCGCGCGTGGAACTGTCGGCCGGCCGTTGCGCTCGTCCGGCCGGGGATGCGGCGGCGGGGCGTGCGCGAGTTACGGCCGGCGCCGATGGAGTGCGCCGCTGGCGCTTGCGAGGAGTCGTGGCCATGCCCTCCAGTGTAACGTGCCGCCATGGCACCGAAACGGTGCGTTGCGCCACTTGGCCGCAGCGGAATACGTTGCCCGCGCCTAGGAGATCAGACTAGGATCGTGCAGCGCGTTTGGGGGGTGGAGTCATTCATGGTCACGTCTATCAGTCACATTGCACTGATCGTGCGTGACCCTGCGCGCACCGCAGAATTGTTCGCTGGGGTACTCGGCGCCCATGTGGTCGCCAACCCGCCCGACGACGACGGCCACCCGCAAAGCTTGGCGAAGTTGGGCGGGGTATGGTTCGTGCTGCGGCAGGGCACCGGTCCGTCGTGCCGCAATGGCGATCACATCGCGCTCGAAGTCAGTGCCGACGAACTGGCGGTGTGTGCCGGCAAGCTGCTGACCTTCGACGTCGAACACTTCATGGCGCGGCAGGATACCGCGTTGTATTTCATGGACTACGACAACCACGTTTTCGAGCTGGACGCCGGCGGCTCGATCGACGAAGCGCTGACCTGTCGCACCTAGCGCGGCCGATAACCCGCTACGCGCGTAAGAGCAATCGATAAGCAGGATTGTCGCTCTCGTCCACGTGCGGGTAGCCCAGTGCGCCAAGAAAATCCCGCAACAGCGCATGCTCGCTGGGTGGCACCTGCATGCCGACCAAGATGCGCCCGTAGTCGGCGCCATGATTGCGATAGTGGAACAGGCTGATGTTCCAGTCCGGATGCATGCGTTCCAGAAAGCGCGCGAGTGCGCCGGGGCGTTCGGGAAAGTCGAAGCGATAAAGCCGCTCGTCGCGCGCGCGCGGTGAGCGGCCGCCGATCATGTGCCGCAGGTGCAATTTGGAAAGTTCGTCATCGGTGAGATCGAGCACGCCAAAGTCATTGGCGCGGAATGCATCGGCCAATGCATGGCGTTCGTCGCGTTGCGCCGTTTGAATGCCGACGAAGATATGCGCCTCGCGCGCGTCGCCAATGCGGTAATTGAATTCGGTGATCGCATGTTGACCCAAAGCACTGCAGAAGCGACGGAAGCTGCCGCGCTGTTCGGGAATGGTCACGGCGAACACGGCCTCGCGCTGTTCGCCGACTTCCGCGCGCTCGGCCACGAAGCGCAGGCGGTCGAAATTCATGTTGGCGCCGGAGACTATGGCAATGAGTGCGCCGCCGCTCGCGCCATGCGTAGCCACGTACTGCTTGAGTCCGGCCAGTGCCAACGCACCGGACGGTTCCGGAATGCTGCGTGTGTCCTGATAGATATCGCGGATCGCGGCACAGATGGCATCGGTATCCACGCGCAGGATGTCGTCGACGTATTGCTGACATAGGGAAAAGGTCAGCGCGCCCACTTGTTTGACGGCGGTGCCATCGGCAAACAAGCCCACTTCGTCCAGCGACACACGCGTACCGGCATCGAGCGCGCGCGCCATCGAATCCGCATCGCTGGCTTGCACGCCGATCACGCGTACATCGGGTCGTCGCGCCTTGATCACCGCTGCGATGCCGGAAATCAAACCGCCGCCGCCGATCGGCACGAACACCGCATGCAACGGTCCCGGATGTTGCGCCAGAATTTCCAGCGCAATAGTGGCCTGACCCGCGATGACATCGAGGTCGTCGAAGGGATGCACGAACGTGGCATCGAGCGCGTCGCGCAGTTTCAACGCTTCGGCCTGGGCGTCGCTATAGGAATCGCCGGCCAGCACAACTTGGGCAAAACGGCCGCCAAAACGGCGTACGGCATCGACCTTGACCTGCGGTGCGGTGACCGGCATCACGATCGTGGCCTGTATCTCCAGCCGCGACGCCGCCAGGGCCACACCTTGCGCGTGATTGCCGGCCGACGCGGCAATCACGCCGCGGGCGCGCTCGGTTTCATCCAGCTGCGCCATGCGGTTGTACGCGCCGCGCAGTTTGAACGAAAACACCGGTTGCTGATCTTCGCGCTTGAGCAGCACGGTTGAGCCCAGCCGCGCGGAGAGAAGCGAAGCCCGTTCAAGCGCCGTGTTTTGCGCCACTTCATACACGCGTGCTGCTTCGGCCCGACGCAGCACGGCAGCGGCTGTCGGCGTGGCTTCGCCATCCCGTTGCGCCAGTCGCGCGTTCATGCCTGCGCCGGATGTTCGACCTGCAATACGTCAACCAGTTTGCGCGTCTGTTGCAGTATCTGCGTAAGCGTTGCGTCGTCGCCACGCACTGTCAGCGTAAGGCGGGACACGGAGGGATCGTTGGTAGCGGCAACCGTCAATGTATCGATGTTGTGGCCGCGCGCGGCAAACAATCCAGCAACGCGGACCAAGGCACCGGCTTCGTTCTGCAGCAAGATGGAGAGTGTGTGTTGCATAGCCAGTTCCAGTGGGTGATGGTTCATTCGTTCGGTGCCGATCAGAAACTGTCCGAAGTCGCGATGTCGCCGATAGGCGAGGTTTCGCGCGAGGGTATAAAGTCGCCGGTAATCATCTGCGAGTAATTGGCGCCAGGTCCTACCATGGGATAAACGCCGGCATCCGGATCGATCATCACTTCCAGAAAAGCCGGACCATTGAAGGCGAGAAATTCGGCGATGGTGGAAGCCAGTTCATCGCGACGTTCCAATCGGCGTGCCCAAGAAAACCCGTCCGCTTCGGCAGCACGTACGAAATCTTTGCGATGCAGGCTCTTATCCGATGACGCAAAGCGGCCCTTGAAGAACAGCTTCTGCCACTGTCGCACCATGCCGTCGCCGACGTTATTCAGCACGACGATCTTCAACGGAAGGCCGTAGGTGGTGACGGTCTCCAGCTCGCCCAAATTCATGCGAATGCTGGCATCGCCATCGATGTCGATGACCAGCGCATCCGGCCGCGCAAACTGTGCGCCGATAGCGGCAGGGAGGCCGAAGCCCATCGTGCCCATCGATCCGGATGTCAATAAGTGGCGCGGCGCACGGAAGTCCAGGTATTGCGCCGCCCACATCTGATGCTGGCCCACGCCGGTGCTGATGATGGCGCGCCCCTGCGTATGCCGATTGATTTCTTCCAGCACCGCATAGGGTTGAATCAGTGCGCTGTCGCGGTCGTAGTTCAATGCATGCGTTTGCTTGAGCGCGCGGATATGCGCATGCCAATCGCTCAGCGATGAACGGTGATTGTGAGCTTGGCCGTACTGCGTGATTCGCTGCAATGCGCGATCCAGCGGCCCAACGTGATGCCAGTCGGTGTGTTTGACTTTGTTGATCTCCGCCGGATCGATATCGATATGCGCAATGAACTTTGCGCGGGGTGCGAATTGGGTGGGAACACCTGCAACACGGTCGTCGAAACGTGCGCCAAGCGCAAACAGGAAGTCACAGTCTTCCACGGCGTAATTGGCGTAAGCCGTGCCGTGCATACCAAGCATATGCAGTGCCAGCGGCTCAGTAGTGTCGTAGCCGCCGATGCCCATCAACGTGGTGGTGACGGGCAAGCCGAAGGCATCGACAAAGGCGCGCAGTGCTGGCGCGGCACCACCGGCGACGACGCCACCGCCGGCATAGATCAACGGGCGCTTTGCGCGTGCTAGAGCGTCGAAGAAACTCTCGCACTCCGCATCGCTAAGTGTTGCGCTTTCCACCGCGCGCAGTCGCGCGCGATAGCCCGGCAGCGGTAGCTCGCCGTGGCCCTCGAAACGAACCATGGCGTTCTGGATGTCCTTGGGTACATCCACGACCACGGGACCGGGACGCCCACTTCGCGCCAGCGTAAAGGCGGTGCGCATGGTGGCTTCAAGCTGCGTGGCGTCGGTGACCAGGAACACATGCTTGGCGCACGCACCCATGATGTTGCTGATTGGCGCTTCCTGGAACGCGTCGCTGCCGATCGCCTGCGTGGCGACCTGTCCGCAGATGACGACTAACGGAATCGAATCGGCGGTCGAATCGCGCACCGGCGTCACCATGTTGGTGGCGCCAGGGCCGGATGTGACGACTGCGACGCCCACTTTGCCCGACGCGCGCGCATAGCCGGCGGCCATGAAGCCGGCGCCTTGTTCGTTGGCCGGCACGATCAACGGCATCGGCTCGCTGCCGTCGGGTTTTACATGTTCTGCGTTATGGCGAAACACCGCGTCGTAGACCGGCAGGATCGCTCCGCCGGAATAACCGAAAAGCACTTCGACGCCTTCGTCAGCCAATACTTGTACGACGACATCCGCACCGCTCAGGTCCTTTCCTGATAGCGGATGATGCGCGACGCCGGCTTCGGCGTCGGCAGCGAAGGATGGTTGCAGCAATGGCATGTTCACTACGGTCCCTTGGTGATGATCGAAGCGTGCTGATGACTGCATAAGGGCCATGCGGCGCTCCCCCGCCGGAGATGGGGGTAAGGGAGAGCGCCGCATGGGGTCAACCAACCTTTTTCAGCTGCGGCTGTTCGGCTTTTGCACCGGTTTGCAGCCACGGCATCCGCGCACGCAGCTTCGCGCCGACTTGTTCGATCGGGTGATCGAGGTCGGCTTGCTTCAGGCGCTTGTAATTGGGCAAGCCGGCGTTGTACTCGGCGATCCAGTTGCGCGCGAAGGTGCCGTCCTGGATGTCCTTTAGCACGCCCTTCATGCGCTCCTTGGTGGCGTCGTCGACAATGCGCGGGCCGCTGACGTAGTCGCCGTATTGCGCGGTTTCGGAGACGAACTCCAGCATGCGGGTGATGCCGCCTTCGTAGAACAGGTCAACGATTAGCTTTAGTTCGTGCAGCACTTCGTAATAGGCGATCTCGGGCTGGTAGCCGGCTTCGACCAGGGTTTCGAAACCCTTCAGCACCAGTTCGCTGGCGCCGCCGCACAGCACGGCCTGCTCGCCGAACAGATAGGTTTCGGTTTCTTCCTTGAAATCGGTCTTGATCAACACGGCGCGCGCACCGCCGATACCGGCTGCGTAGGCCTTGGCCTTCTCTTCCGCGTGACCGCTCTTGTCCTGCTGCACGGCGTAGACGCAAGGCACGCCGCGGCCGCGTTCGTATTCGCTGCGTACGAGTGCGCCGGGACCCTTCGGTGCCACGAGGATCACGTCGATGTCGGCGCGCGGTTCGATCTGCTTGAAGTGCACGTTGAAGCCGTGCGCGAACAAGAGTGCAGCGCCGGGCTTGATGTTCGGCTCGATCGATTGCTTGTACAGCGTCGGCTGCACCATGTCGGGGGTCAGCACGGCGACCAGATCCGCGCCGCTCACGGCTTCGGCCGGCTCGACCACATGGAAGCCATCGGCGACGGCCTTGTGCCAGGTGGGGCCGTTCGGACGCAGGCCGACCACGACATCCAGGCCGGAGTCCTTGAGGTTGAGGGCGTGCGCGCGGCCTTGGCTGCCGTAGCCGAGAACGGCGATGCGCGCCTTGGCGAGCGTATCGGTGGTGGCGGTGCTGCTCATGCGGTAACTCCTGCGGTGGTCTTTGTCGTGGTGTGTTGTGCGTGCGGCCGTGGGGACACGGCGGTGTTCGGATGCGTGGTGGCGCCGTCGGAGGCGGAGCCGACCAGCCTGGCGTATTTGGCGAGCGCGCCGTGCGTGACTTTCGCGGGCGGAGCGACCCATGCGGTGCGGCGGCTTTCGAGGTCGGCATCGGTGCGCAGTTCGCGATGGTCGCCATCGATGAAGATGCGATCGCCGTCGCGCAACAACGCAATCGGGCCGCCGCGCGCCGCTTCAGGGGCGATGTGTCCAACCATGAAGCCGTGCGTGGCGCCGGAGAAACGTCCGTCGGTGATCAGGCCGACGTCGTTGCCGAGACCGCGACCGACGAGCGCGGCGGTGACGCCGAGCATCTCGCGCATACCGGGGCCGCCGGCGGGGCCTTCGTTGCGGATCACGATCACGTCGCCGGGTTTGATCTTGCCGCCTTGCACGGCGGCGAAGGCTTCTTCCTCGCTCTCGAATACGCGTGCAATGCCTTCGAAATGATTCGCGCCTTTGCCGGCGAGTTTCAGGATGCAGCCTTCAGGCGCGAGATTGCCGTACAGGATCGAATAACCGCCGCGTGGTTTCAGCGGCTGCTTCACCGGATGCACCACATCCTGTGTTTCAGCACGCGGTGCGGCGGCGCATTCTTCGTAAAGGCTGCGACCGGTCACCGTGGGGCGATCCTCGAGCATGCCTTCGGCAATCAATTCCTGCGCGACGCGTGCGCTACCACCGGCACCGAACAACTCGACGGCGGTGTATCGGCCGCCTGGCAACAGATCAGCGATAACGGGCGTGTGCACAGAAGCGGGTTCGAAATCTTCGATCGTCCACGGCACGCCGGCTTCGCGAGCAATCGCGAGCAGATGCAACACCGCATTGGTGGAACCAGCAGTGGCCGCGACCATGCGCGCGGCGTTTTGGAAAGCCGTGCGATCGAGAATATCCAGTGGCTTGCGCTGTTGGCGGAAGCAATCCATCACCAATTCGCCGCAACGGAATGCTGCGCTCGCTTTGGCTGGATGCGTGGCAGGAATGTCGTTGAAGCCCATCGGCGACAAACCCAATGCCTGCATGACCATCGCCATCGTGTTGGCGGTGAACTGGCCGCCACACGCACCTGCGCCGGGGCATGCGTCTTTTTCGACGGCTGCGAGTTCTGCATCGTCGATCTTGCCCGCGCCATGAGCGCCGACTGCCTCGAACACTTGCTGGATGGTGATCGGATGATTGTTGTGCGTGCCGTGCGCGATGCTGCCGCCGTATAGTGCGACGGCGGGGATGTTCAAACGCGCCATCGCCATCGCCGCTGCCGGAATGGTCTTGTCGCAACCGCACAGCACCACCATCGCGTCGAGGCAATGACCATCGACGGCCAGCTCGATCGAATCGGTGATCACTTCGCGGCTGATCAGCGATGCGCGCATGCCGGGCGTCCCCATCGCGATGCCGTCGGTCACGGCAATCGTGTTGAACTCGATCGGCGTGCCGCCCGCGGCGCGAATACCCGCTGCGGCATGTTCGGCCAGTTCGCGCAGGTTGAGGTTGCACGGGCTGACGTTGGACCAGGTGTGCACCACGGCCACCAAAGGCTTGCTGATGTCGGCATCCTGCAGGCCCGTGGCGCGCAGCATGGCGCGTGCGGGAGCGCGGTCGGGGCCGGTTTTGATCAGATCACTACGCATCATGTTCTCACTTATCCGCACGCACGCAAGCCGCACAAAAAGGCGGGCGTGGCAACATCGTCCAGTGCCTTGATCACCGCATCGCGCAGCTCGGTCGTGCCGGCTTTGCCACCGATGTCGCGGCTGTGCGGGCCGTTGGTCAGCACGTGGCTGACGGCGGCTTCGATCGTCGTCGCTTCGATTTCCAGGCCCAGCGAATGACGCAGCAGCAGCGCGGCGGAGAGAATCGCGCCGAGCGGATTGGCAACGTTCTGTCCGGCGATATCCGGAGCCGACCCGTGGATTGGTTCGTACAGTCCAACCTTGCCTTCCCCCAGTGATGCCGACGGCAGCAGGCCGAGCGAACCGGCCAATGCGGCAGCTTCATCGGTGAGAATGTCGCCGAACAGGTTTTCGGTGACGACCACGTCGTAGCGCGACGGTTGCGTCAGCAGCAGCATCGCCATCGAATCGACCAGCTGGTGTTCCAGCTTGACATCCGGATAGTCCGCGGCAATGCGTGTAACGGTGCTGCGCCACAGGCGCGATGTTTCCAGCACGTTGGCCTTGTCTACCGATGTGACGTGCTGGCGGCGATCGCGAGCCAGTTCGAATGCACGGCGTGCAACGCGTTCGACTTCGGCCACGGTGTACTTGCACTCGTCGGTGGCAGTGTCGATGGTGCGGGTCTTCGCGCCGAAGTACGCGCCGCCAGTCAGCTCGCGCACGAACAGTACGTCGACGTTCTTCAGCTTCTCGTTCTTCAGCGGCGACAGCGAGGCCAGTGCGGGATGCACTTGCAGCGGACGCAGATTGGCGAAGACGCCGAGTGCAGCGCGCAGTGCGAGCAGACCTTGTTCCGGGCGCACAGGTGCGTGCGGATCGGACCACTTCGGGCCACCGACGGCGCCGAGCAGCACTGCATCAGCGTGCTTGCATGCTTCCAGCGTCTTCGCCGGCAACGGCTCGCCCGTCGCATCGATCGCGCAACCACCAATGGCGTGCGCTTCAAACTCGAAGGTGTGACCGCTGCGCTCCGCGACAGCTTCCAGTACGGCAACCGCCGCGTCGATGACTTCCGGACCTACGCCGTCGCCGGGCAGGGTAACGATGCGCGCTTTCATGCCGCCTTCTCCTGTTGCTGTTCGTATTGCGTGATGGCCTCGGCCTGCTGCAGCAGGAAGCCGAGTTGGTCGACGCCGTTGAGCAGGCAATGCCGTGCGAACGGTTCGAGCCGGAAGTGGATGCGTCCGCCGTCGGGCAGTTCGATGACCTGCTCGCGCACGTCGATGGACAGTTCGGTGCCCGGGTTGCTCAGCAACCAGCGGTGTTCTGCTTCGTCAAGCACGATGGCGAGCAGGCCGTTCTTCAGCGCATTGCCGCGGAAGATGTCCGCGATTTCGCTGCACAGCACCGCCTGGATACCGTAGTCGAGTAGCGCCCACGGCGCATGCTCGCGCGACGAGCCGCAACCGAAGTTACGTCCGGCGACAAGGATGTTGCAACCGCGCGCTTCGGGCTTGTTGAGCGGGAAGTCGGGGTTGTCGCCGCCGTCCTGGCGATAGCGCCAATCTTGAAACGCGTACTTGCCCAGGCCGCTGCGCTCGGTGGTGGTGAGGAAGCGTGCGGGGATGATGCGATCCGTGTCGATGTTTTCATCGACGAGCACGGCGGTGCGCGAGTGAATGCGAGTTACGGATTGCATTATGAAATACCTCGCTTGTTGCGTTCGCCTCCTCTCCCCTTCGGGGAGAGGATTGAGGTGAGGGGCAAAGGCTTGCCATGAGGCATACCGAAGCCTGCTTTGATGAGGCAGTGAGGCCAGGTTGGCCCCTCACTCCAGCCTTCTCTCCGAAGGGGAGAGGGAGCGAGATCGCGTTCATGCCGCCACCTCCTGCAAGTACTCGCGTGGATCGGCAATGGCGCCGGCAATCGCGGACGCGGCGGCGGTGGCGGGGCTGGCCAACACGGTGCGTGCGCCCCTGCCTTGGCGACCTTCGAAGTTGCGGTTGGAGGTGCTCACGACGAGCTGGCCCGGTTGTGCGAGATCGCCGTTCATCGCGATGCACATCGAACAGCCCGGGATGCGCCACTCCGCACCGGCGGCGAGAAACACCTCATGCAAGCCTTCACGCTCCGCATCGCGGCGCACGGCTTCGGAGCCCGGAACCACCAGCATGCGCACGCCATTGGCGACGTGCCGTCCGCGCAGCACACTCGCCGCTTCGCGCAGATCCGACAAACGCGAATTGGTGCAGCTGCCGATGAACACGACATCGACAGCCGTGCCCTGCATCGGCTGGTTCGGCTTGCCTTGCATGTAATCCAGCGCACGCTGTTCCTGCGCGTTGCGTGCGGCGGGAACGGGCTTGTCCATCGCAATGGCCATGCCCGGATGCGTGCCGTAGGTGACGGTCGGGCGAATCTGACCGGCATCGATGCGCACTTCGCGGTCGTACGTCGCGTCGGCGTCGCTATGCAGATTGCGCCAACGCTGCACGGCGGCGTCCCATGCGGCACCTTGCGGCGCGTTGGGACGTCCCTTCAACCATGCGAAGGTGGTTTCATCCGGTGCAATCAACCCTGCGCGTGCACCGGCCTCGATCGACATGTTGCACACGGTCATGCGTTCTTCGATCGACAACGCTTCGATGGCAGCGCCGCGATATTCGAGCACGTGGCCCGTGCCGCCATCGACGCCGATCTCGCCGATGATGTGCAGGATCAGATCCTTCGCGCCGACGCCGCGCGGCAGCTTGCCGTCGACGTGGATGGCGAAGGTTTTCGGCTTGCGCTGCAGCAGGCACTGCGTGGCCATCACATGGCCGACTTCGGTGGTGCCGATGCCGAACGCCAACGCACCGAATGCGCCATGCGTCGAAGTGTGGCTGTCGCCGCAGACGATGGTCATGCCTGGCTGCGTGGCGCCGAGCTCGGGGCCGATCACGTGCACGATGCCGCGATCGCTGCTATCCCAGCCATAGAGTTTTACGCCAAATTCGCGGCAGTTCGTTTCCAGCTGCGCGACCTGTGCCTTGGCTTCCGCATTTGCATATGGACGCTCGCCGTTTGGCAATGCGGGCAGGGTCGGCGTGGAATGGTCGAGCGTGGCCAGCGTGCGGTCGGGGCGGCGCAGTTTCAGGCCGCGCTCGCGCAATTCGCTGAATGCCTGCGGTGAGGTGACTTCGTGCACCAGGTGCAGGTCGATGTAGATCACCGCCGGCGTGTCGGTGGTCTCGGGGGCGACGACATGGGAGTCCCAGATTTTTTCGAACAACGTGCGGGCGCTCATGCGGCCTCCTCGGCGCGGGTGTTTTCTACGTGGGTGAGCCAGCCGTAGCGGTCTTGCGTACGGCCGTTGAACAAACCGAAGAAGGCGTCGCGCAATGCGCGCGTGATCGGGCCAGGTGTGCCGGTGCCGACTTGCTTGCGGTCGACCGAGCGCACGGGCGTGATCTCCGCCGCAGTGCCGGTCATGAACACTTCGTCAGCGCTGTACAGCGCTTCGCGCGGCAGATCGCGTTCTTCGGCAGCGATGCCCAGATCGGCGGCCAGCGTGATCACCGTATCGCGTGTGATGCCGGCGAGGATGCCCGCGCTCGACGGTGGCGTGAGCAATTTGCCGCGCTTGACCAGAAACAGGTTCTCGCCCGCGCCTTCGCTGAGCAGGCCGTTGTGGCCCAGCGCGATGCCTTCATCGAAACCGCCGCGACGTGCTTCCAGGCCGACCAACTGGCTATTGAGGTAGTTGCCGCCGGCCTTGGCCCAGCTCGGAATGGTGTTGGGCGCGGGGCGATTCCACGACGACACGCAGACGTCTGCCCCCACTTCGGCCGCTTCGCCGAGATAGGCGCCCCATCCCAAAGCCATGATCGCGACGTCGACGGGCGCGCCGTCCCTGGGGAGAACGCCGAGCCCGCCGGCGCCGCGAAAGACAATCGGTCGTACATAGGCAGATGCCATCCGGTTGGCGCGAATCAATTCCAGGCAAGCGTTGTCGATCTCTTGCTCGCTGTAGCCGATCTCGATCTCGTACACGCGCGCCGATTCGAACAGGCGGCGCGTGTGATCGGCGAGGCGGAAATAAGCCGGCCCCTGCGGTGTGGCGTACACGCGTTCGCCTTCGAACACGGACGAGCCGTAGTGCAGCGCATGCGTGCTGACGTGAACGGTTGCTTCGGCCCAGGGCTTGATCCGCCCGTTATGCCAAAGGAAGGGCGTGCTCATGCGGAAACTCCTTGCGGCTCCAGGACCTCGACAGGTTGTTCACCGGTCTGCCGTTCGATGCGATTGACGATGGCGAGCGCGGCGTGCGCCGTCGCTTCGATGATGTCGGTGCTCACGCTGCTGCCGTTCCAATCGCGCTGCGCATGCCGAGCGGTGAGTTGCGCGTGGCCTTGCGCATCGCCGCCTTCGCTCATCGCGCGAACCTGGAAGCGGGTCAGCACCATGTCGGTGCCGGTGGCACGTTCGATCGCGCGCAGCACGGCGTCCACGGGGCCATCGCCGATGGCGGCTTCGCCCACTTCGCGGCCGTCCTCATGGCTCAGCTTGACGTTGGCCGATGCGCTGCCGCCCAGGTGCGAGCTGGTGTTGAGTTGATCCAAGTGCCACGGACCCGTGGCATCCGGGTCCAGACCAAGCGCCAGTGCTTCCAGGTCCTCGTCGCGGATATCGCGCTTGCGGTCGGCAAGCGCTTTGAAGCGCTTGAAGATGCTTTCCATGGCTTCGTCGTCCAACGTATGCCCCAGCGTTTCCAGGCGCTGACGCAGCGCGTGGCGGCCGGAATGCTTGCCCAGCACCAAGGTCGTCGCGGCGATGCCGACGTCTTCCGGGCGCATGATTTCGTAGGTGCCGCGATGCTTGAGCATGCCGTGCTGGTGAATGCCCGATTCGTGCGCAAAGGCGTTTTCACCCACCACCGCCTTATTGCGTGGCACGGCTTGGCCAGTGATCTGAGTCAGCAGACGCGAGGTGGGATACAGCTTGCGCGTGTCGATGCGCGTTTGCAGGCCGAAGTGCGGCGCGCGCACTTTCAGCGCCATCACGATTTCTTCCAGCGCGGCGTTGCCGGCACGCTCGCCGATGCCGTTGATGGTGCATTCCACTTGGCGTGCGCCTGCACTGACCGCAGCCAGGCTGTTGGCGACCGCCATGCCCAGATCGTCATGGCAGTGCGTTGAGAACACGGCCTTGTGTGCGTCGCGTACGTGGCTACGCAGGTAGGTGAAGAGTTCGACCATTTCTGCCGGCGTGGTGTAGCCCACGGTATCCGGTGCGTTGAGCGTGGTCGCGCCAGCGGCAATGGCGGCGCTGAACACTTCGACCAGGAATTCCGGCTCGGTGCGGAGTGCGTCTTCGGCGGAAAACTCCACGTCTTCGCAGTATTTGCGGGCGCGTTCGATGGACGCGATCGCCGTATCCATCACTTGCGCTTTGCTCATGCCCAGCTTGTGTTCGCGATGCAGCGGGCTAGTGGAGAGGAACAGGTGAATGCGCGAATGTCGTGCGCGCTCCAGCGCGCGCGCAGCGGTATCGATATCGCCGTTTTGACATCGCGCGAGCGCGCACACGGTGGTGTTGCGCAACGTTCGCGCGATTTCTTCCACTGCCGCGAAATCATCGGGCGAAGCTTGCGGAAAGCCCGCTTCGATGATGTCCACACCCAGCGTTTCCAGGGCTTGTGCCATGCACAATTTGGCCCGCCGGTCCATGGAAAAACCGGGTGCCTGCTCACCGTCGCGCAAGGTGGTGTCGAAGATGCGTACGCGATCTTCGGCGCTTTCACCGCCTTCGCGGGTGTCGTTGGGTTGTGCTGTTTCGGGGGTCATGCTGGCTCCGTTTGGGCGGGGCCGAGGGGCAACAAAAAACCCCGCATCCTTGTCGGGTGCGGGGTTCTTCGGGGTATCTAGGTTAAATCTGCTTCACCTTGACACACGCCCTCAGCCCGCACCTCCGTTGGTAATAAGGAGTACGAGTACAAGGGTAAGAAGAAGGAAGCCGCCGAAGGGCAGCATGTCCGTCACCGTAGGGGGACGGATAGCACGGGTGGTGTAGCGGTGGCTGTTGCGCTGCGGCATGTCGTCGACCCTAAGGCACGTCGTTGCAGCGTGTCAACCGTTTTTTAATGAAAAATTTTCCGAACCGCCAATGCGTTCGCGTACGGACGGCTGGACGTCCATATGTACCAACGAATTAGAAATAATTTGTTTCATTCGCAACCAATGTGCAAATCTCCGTGGCACGCGTTTTTCCATGAATTCGTCGCACAAAAATGATCTCTATGTGCGTTCGGCGTCATGCTGCCTTTACGCCTAGGCAGGTTATAGACCCACAAGAATGGACGCCAATCCATGATTACTGCCTGCCCCATTTGTGCTTGATGATGGACAACGTACTTTCAGGGCGGCGTCCATTCTGATGAATATTCTTGCTGCCATTGAGCAATGGGTGACGGTGGCGCGACGCCGGTATCCGGATTTCCCGGCCGAATGGGCCGCGATTTTTGCATCGATCAAACGCATCGACAGAGAGATCAATCAGGGTGCCGATGCATTGCTCCAGGCATGGGGCATTACCTATGCCGAATACAGCATGCTGCTCGTGCTGTACGGCACGGAAGGCGGTGCCTTGTCCGCAACGTCCCTGGGCGAGGTCGTAAGTGAGACATCGATCCATATCAGTCGTGCAGGGCGCCAGCTATGCGAAAAGGGTCTGCTGGTGCGAAGCGTCGATACGACGGACCGGCGCAACACCTTGTTCACGCTCAATCATGCCGGGAAGAGCTTGCTGGATCGCTTGTTGCCCATATTGACGGGCTTGCTTCAGCATAAAACGCAGGCGTTCGAGTTCGGCGAAATAACGGAGTTGTCGCGGCTGTTGAAACAGCTCATGCATAAGTTGGGCTAGTGGATATACGGGCGCCGCCCGGCACAGCCCGAGCAACGTGACGCTTGTGCATGCATCGCTCGTCGCCTGCTGCCTGCAGGTGCGATCTGCCCGACCCGTTACCATGGCAGCATGATGAATGCTCGCAACCCACTGAAGCCGCGGCGGCTCGCCCGTCGTCTGTTGCCTTTGGGGCGTTTCGCGCGGCCGCAGCCTGGGGCGTTGGACGCGTTTTCGGTCCCCGCCAGCGACATTCGTGTGCTGGACGACCCAGCGGCCTTTCGCCATACATTGCTGACGTTGATCGCGGGGGCGAGGCGGTGGATCGTCATCGTTGCCTTATACCTGCAGGACGATGACGCGGGACGCGAGGTGCTCGATGCACTTTATGCAGCGCGCAAGGCGCAACCCGCGCTTGAAGTGGAAGTTTATGTCGATTGGCATCGCGCTCGTCGCGGCTTGATCGGCAGGGCCGTCAACGAAGGAAACGCCGCGCTATATCGCGACTATGCATCACGGCTGGGTGAAGGGGTGGCCATTTACGGCGTTCCGGTGCAAACCCGCGAACTGTTCGGTGTGCTGCATCTGAAAGGCTTCATGATCGACGACGACGTGTTGTACAGCGGCGCCAGCATCAACGACGTATACCTCGCGAAGCACGGGCGCTATCGGCTCGATCGTTATCATCTTATTCGGCATGCCGGTTTGACGCAGAGCATGACTACCTTTGTGCGGAAGTATTTTCGCGATAGCGAAGCAGTCACGCGGCTCGATCAGTCACCTTTGCCGTCCACGCGAGAGCTGCAAAATGCGATCCGCCATCTGCGCCGACCATTGCAGCGTGCGCACTACGATGTCCCGCGCGAATCGCCGCCGGAAGGCACGGTAGCCGTGACGCCGCTGCTCGGTTTTGGTCGCAGCGACAATCAGCTCAACGACGTGCTGCTTGCTTTGCTGCGGGATGCTCGGCGGCGCGTGGTGTTGTTCACGCCGTACTTCAATTTGCCTCGTCCCGTGCGCACGGTGTTGGGTAACTTGCTGCGCCGCGGATGCGTGATTGACATCATGGTCGGCGACAAGACCGCCAATGATTTCTACATTCCGCCGCAGGAACCGTTTCGCAAGATCGGTCTGCTGCCCTATCTGTACGAAAGCAATCTGCGGCGGTTCGCACGTTCCCATCGCAAGCATATGGAACGCGGTCAGCTCAATCTCTGGCTCTGGCGCGATGGCAACAACAGCTATCATCTCAAGGGCTTGCTGATCGACGACGAAGTCGCCCTCGTCACAGGCAATAATCTCAATCCGCGCGCGTGGGCGCTGGATCTGGAAAACGGGCTGTTATTGCGCGATCCGTCCTGCCGGCTCACGGCACGGCATGAGGCCGAATGGGCTGCACTGCGCAGCCACGCCACGCGGCTGGACGATTACCACGCGCTCGATAATCCGCGTCGATATCCCACCGAGGTGCGCCGGCTGCTGCGCCGGCTCAGTCGGGTGCGGCTTGATCGTTTGCTCAATCGCCTGCTTTGAGAGGGCTAAGCCGGGTCAGCCGCATCGCCAGCCAACGCGATACATCCGGCCACTCGCTGGCGATGATGGAGTAGCACACGGTATCGCGCAGCGTGCCGTCTGGGCGACGCTTGTGGGCGCGCAACATACCGTCCCTGCGTGCGCCGAGGCGCTCGATGGCCCGCTGTGAATCGAGATTGCGACCATCGGTATGGAATTCGACCGCGACGCAATCCAGCGATTCGAAAGCATATTTGAGCAACAGCCGCTTGCAGGCCGTGTTCAGATGGCTTTTTTGCCAACGCTTGGCATACCAGGTGTAACCGATCGCGATACGCGGTAGCGCTGGATCGAATTCATAGAATCGCGTCGTGCCGACGATATCTCCGCTACGTTTCTCGCGCACGGCAAACGGCAACATCGTATTCGCCGCGAGGCCCTCGAGGGCCTTCTCGATATAAGCACGCGCTTGTCCCGGCGCGGGGGCGCTGGTGAACCAGAGGTTCCACAGCTCGCCATCGGCGGCGGCGGCTTCCAGATCGGGTGCATGGTGCAGACCAAGGGGTTCGAGCAGGACGTGGTCGTCCTGGAGAGAAACCGGGGACAGTGCGGGCATCGGATTCAGGCGTCGAGGTCGGGGATCAGCTTGCTTTCAAGCCGGGCAATGGTGTCTTTCAACAACAGCTTGCGCTTCTTCATGCGGGTGATCTGCAGTTCGTCGCGGCCGATGGATGCGGCCAATTGGTCGATCGCTGCATCCAGGTCGCGGTGCTCCTGACGCAGTTCAGCCAGAAGATGGGCGATCTGGGTGGGATCCTGAGCCTGCATGAGGATGGCAAGGGCGGCGATGAAGGTCCAATTGTAGCGCGCCGGAACGGGGCCGGTGGGGCGGGTACAATAGTCGCTTGCCCGTTCGATGCATGTCGCCATGTCCGCCCAGCCCGAGGTCGTCCAACCCGAAATCGCCCGCAAGCAGGCTTACGAAGCCGGCAAGCTGGCCAAGCGCCTGCGTCATCAGGTGGGTCAGGCGATCGCCGACTTCGGCATGATCGAAGACGGCGACAAGGTCATGGTGTGCCTTTCCGGGGGCAAAGATTCCTACACGATGCTGGACGTGCTGCTGTCGCTGCAGGCAAAAGCACCGGTGCGTTTCGAGCTGATCGCGGTGAATCTCGATCAGAAGCAACCGGGGTTTCCGCAGCACGTGCTGCCGCAGTACCTCACCGAACGCGGCGTGCCGTTTCACATCATCGAGCAAGACACTTACAGCACGGTGACCCGGGTGATTCCCGAGGGCAAGACGATGTGCAGCCTGTGCTCCCGGCTGCGCCGCGGTGCGCTGTATCACTGGGCGGCGGCCAACGGCGTTACCAAAATCGCGCTTGGCCATCATCGCGACGATATTCTCGGTACGTTCTTTCTGAATATGTTCTATCAGGGCAGCCTCAAGGCCATGCCGCCCAAACTGCGCTCGGACGACGGGCGTCATGTGGTGATCCGCCCGATGGCTTACTGCAAAGAAAGCGACATCGCTGACTACGCCACGCACAGGCAGTTTCCGATCATTCCCTGTAACCTTTGCGGCTCGCAGGAAAATCTGCAACGCAAGGCGGTCAGCCGCATGTTGCACGAGTGGGAGCGTCAGCATCCCGGACGCAGCGAAACCATTTTCCGCGCGCTCGGGAATGTGGCACCCTCGCAGTTGGTCGATCGCCAGTTGTTCGACTTTGCGTCGTTGGGTACTCGCGAAGGCGCGCAGCGCGCCGATGCACACGCCTGGCTTGCAGGAACCGAAAGCGACAACCATTCTTAGCATTCCGGCGGACGTCTGGACGTCCATATCTCCATCTATCCTTTATCGAGTAAAGCCGTGTCCCTCTTTGCATCCGTAGAAATGACCCCGGGCGATCCGATCCTGGGCCTCACCGAAGCTTTCGTGGCCGATACGCGTCCGGGCAAAGTCAACTTGGGCGTGGGCATCTACTACGACGAAGCCGGCCGCATTCCTGTGTTGCGCGCGGTGCGCCAAGTGGAAGAAACGCTCGCACGCGAGTCCTGGCCGCGCGGCTATCTGCCGATCGATGGCTTGCCGGCCTACACCCAAGCCACGCAAAAGTTGGTTTTCGGCCCTGATTCGCCGCTGCTGGCAGCTGGCCGTGTTGCTACGTCGCAGACAGTCGGCGGTAGCGGTGCGTTGCGCGTCGGCGCGGATCTGCTGAAGAAGGCGCTGCCGAAAGCCAAGGTAGCCATCAGCAGTCCCAGTTGGGAGAATCATCGGGTCGTCTTTACCGCCGCGGGTTTTGACGTGGTGGAGTACGCCTATTACGACGCGGCGACGCACGGACTCGATTTCCCGGGCATGCTGGCTGACCTCGGCAAGCTGGAACCCGGCACCGTCGTGCTGCTGCATGCCTGCTGCCATAACCCTACGGGCGTGGATCTCACGGTCGAACAGTGGAAGCAGGTGGTTGCGCTGGTGAAGGATCGCGGTTTGCTGCCCTTTATCGACATGGCCTACCAGGGCTTCGACAAGGGCATCGATGCGGATGCGGCAGCGGTGCGCCTGTTCGCCGAATCGGGCATCGAGTCCTTTGTGGTCGCCAACTCCTATTCCAAGTCGTTCTCGCTGTATGGCGAACGCGTGGGCGCACTGTCCATTGTCGGCGCCCATCGCGAGGAAGCACTGCGCGTACAGTCGCTGGTCAAGCGCATCATCCGCTCCATTTATTCCAGCCCGTCCACGCATGGCGGCGCACTGGTTGCCGGCGTGCTCAACAGTGCAGAATTGCGCGCTGTGTGGGAGCAGGAGCTAACGGAGATGCGCGAGCGCATTCATGCGATGCGCGCCGGCATGGTGGAAAAGTTGGCCGCGAGCGGCGCGCCGCAGTTCGGTTTCATCCAGAAGCAGGCAGGCATGTTCTCGTACTCCGGCCTAAGCAAGGCGCAAGTGGACCGATTGCGCGAAGAGCACGCGATCTACGCCATCGGCACCGGTCGCATCTGCGTGGCTGCGCTCAATCGCGCCAACCTCGACAAGGTGGTTGACGCGGTCGCCGCCGTTAGCCGTTAACTTCCACGTCACCCAATGTGCTCCCTCCCCTGCTTGCAGGGGAGGGTTGGGGAGGGGTTGCACAATCTTGCTTTAAGGCGCGCTTGCGTGTGTGAAACCCCCTCCCAGCCTCCCCCTGCATGCAGGGGGAGGAGCTAAAGCAAACTCGCGCTGCTTGCAGGGCGAAAATAACGACAAGGTCTTCATGTTTTTTCGAAACCTCACGCTGTTCCGCTTTTCTCCCGCCATTGCCGAAGATTTGAAACGCCTCGATGAGGCGATGGGCGATCATCGTCTAAGGCCCTGCGGCCCACTGGAAATGGGCACGCGCGGTTTCGTGCCGCCCGTCGGTCGCGGTGAAGAAGCACCGCTCACGCACGCCGTAAACGCATGCACGTTGCTCACCGTCGGCGGCGAGGAAAAGTTGTTGCCCGCCGCGGTGGTGAACGACGAGCTACAGCGCAAGGTGCAAAAGATCGCCGAAGAAGAAGGCCGCAAGGTCGGTGGCCGCGAGCGCAAGCGCATCAAGGAAGACTTGCTTACCGAACTGCTGCCGCGCGCCTTTGTGCGCAGCTCGCGCATGTCCGCGTATGTCGACCGCAAGCATGGCTGGCTAGTGCTCGATACGGCCAGCCGCAAGTCGGCCGAGAACGCGCTCACGCAGGTTCGCGAAGCGCTCGGCAGTTTTCCTGCCGTACCGCTCGCGCCGGAAGAAGGTCCGCGCGTGCTGATGACCGATTGGCTCGCCAGCGGCAAGCTGCCTGGCGGTCTGGTGCTTGGCGACGAATGCGAATTGCGCGATCCGGCCACCGCCACCGGTGCCATCGCGCGTTGTCGTCGTCAGGATCTGGATGCCGAAGAGGTGAAGGAGCATCTGCGTAACGGCAAGCAGGTGTTCCAGCTGGGCCTGGTTTTCGACGACCGCATCAGCTTCGTGCTTGGCGAAGACTTAGTGCTGCGCAAGCTGAAATTCCTTGATGTGGTGCTGGATGAATTGGGCGACAGCCAGCAGGACGCCGCTGCCGAGCTGGATGCCCGGTTCGCCCTGTTGACCCTGGAATTGGAGCGTTTGCTGGCCAAACTGGAAGAATGGTTTGGCCTGCCTCGTCCCAGCGACAGCTGAGACGCGCGCTGCGCGGGGCCTCCCGAGGACTAGGCAAAAAAGCCCTTGCGCGGCCACCCCGGTGCCCCACATTCTGCCTGGACCCGGAGGCCATTCTGGCCCTCGGCGGTAGTACCGAAGGCAGGATCATGGCGTATCTCGACGGCGACTGGCTGGAGCTGGCAACACTCAGCGGCAACACGATTCGCGTGCTCAAAGCCGCGCACCCACGGGCGCGCAGGCTGCGCCTCACTGTTTCTCCGAAAGGTGCGCGGATCACGTATCCGCAGGGTACGCATCCGTCGCAGGTCAACGCTTTTCTGCGCCACAACGCGGACTGGCTGGAAAAGAAACTCGACGAATTGAATTTGGTTACCGAGCCGCAGCCACCGTTGCGTGTCGGCAATCCCATCGAATTTCTGTTGCGCGGCGACACGGCGACACTGGATTGGGCCGAAGGTGCTTATCCACGTGTCGTCGCTTACGACGGTGGCCTTACGCTGGAAATTCCGCGTCCGCATAGCCGGGCGTTACCAGTCGCGCGTGGTTTGCTGGCGTCGTACTTCGAAAGCCAGATCCGTCGCGATGTCTCGCGCTGGCTCGCCGGATACGTACCGCAGCTTGGCCTTGCGCCGACGGCCTTACGCATCCGTCCGATGAAAAGCTTGTGGGGCAGCCTCGATACGCGCGATCGCATCAACCTCGATCTCGCATTGGCGCTCGCACCGCCGGCAGCCTTGCGCTATGTGCTGGCGCACGAACTTTGCCATCTGAAAGTACGCAACCACTCGCCGCGCTTTTGGGCTCATGTGGAATCGATCTTTCCCGATTGGCACGAACAACGCGACTGGTTGCGCCAGAACGGCGCCACGCTCAAGGCGGAATTGGACCGGCTGATCGCCGACGTCGCCGATTGAGCACGTAACACGCAACGCGAGGAGGTGGCGATGTCGATTCCATTCGGATACCTGTTCGGCGGCGCGTGGCTGCTTTGGCTGGCGTACTGGGGCATCAGTGCCCTCCATGTAAAAAGCGCCGTTCGCGTTGAATCGGCGGGCTCTCGTTTTGGCAAGTACGCGCTACCGCTTATCGTGGCGGTGTTATTGCTGCAGAACTTCAGAGCACTCAACGGCACTTTCCTCAACGACCGTTTCGTTCCCGCCGAACTGTGGATCGTGTGGCTGGGCTTTTTTCTTACGATCGCAGGCCTTGCTTTCACCTGCTGGGCGCGCGTCATTCTGGGGCGCAACTGGAGCGGTGTCGTGCAGCTGAAAGAAGACCACGAGCTGATTGTGCGCGGCCCTTACAGCATCGTGCGCCATCCGATTTATACGGGGCTTCTGTTGGCGTTTCTGGGCACGGCGCTGGCGATCGGCGCCTGGCGCGGATTGATTGCCACCGCCATTGTCGCTGTCTCTTTTTGGCGCAAGTTGCGGCTGGAAGAACGCTGGCTTTGCGAATTGTTCGGCGAGCAATATGCCGACTACATGCGTCGCGTGAAAGCGCTTGTGCCTTGGGTGCTTTGAGCAGGCTGCAAGTGCTATATCACCTTGCGAAACGCCCCTGCTCTCCGCGAAGAGCAGGGCATTGGCCGCCTCATTAGTGCTGCAGTGCAAAGCTGGTCAGCACTTGCGCGAACTCCTGCGGTTTCTCCATCTGCGGCATATGATTGCAGCCGTTGAGCACGCTGGTGCTGATGGCTGGCGCATGGGTCAATCCGCTGCGTAGATTATCGAGCGCCGAGGGGTCGATGATCTTGTCGTCGTGACACCACATGCCCAGCGTCGGCATGGTCAGCTTGTCGAGACGGCTCTGCAGCGATAACACTTGCGAATCTTCGCGCAGTTCATTGAACGTGTTTTCGATGAAGGCGCGATTCTTGATGTTGTCTTTCACCAACACATCGATAAAACGCCCCGGAATATTCGGCACGTGTTCGAAGGCCAATGCATTGGCGCGCAGGAAGCCGGCACGGTCGTTGAAGATGAAGGGATCTTTGCCGCTCATCGCTTCCTTGGCGAATTCGTTTTCCTTGAATTTCAGGCCGAAGGAATCGACCAGCGCCAGTTCGGCGACGTCCTCGGGATGCTCGGAGGCATACACGCCGGCAATCGCGCCGCCCATCGAGTGACCTACCAACAGAGCATGTTGGAGGTGCAGCGTTTGCACAAAATCGTTCAGACGTGCTGCCTGGTTGTCGATGTTGTAGCTGGCATTGGGAATGCGTGAGGACTCGCCCCAGCCGGGCAGATCCGGAATGACGACGCGAAAGTGCGCGGTAAGCATGGGCGCAACTTTCAACCACACTTCCTTGCTCGCCGCGAAGCCATGCAGAAGCACGATGGTCGGACCCTGGCCGCCTTCGTAGTACACCCAACGCGTATCGCCGGCTTGCACCGAATGCTTTTCGAGTTGCGCATTCATCGCCTCGTGCATGTTGTAGCCGTCGAGCAGCCACTGCGGCGCGAACAAGTAACTGCCGCCCAATAGCACGACTATCAGTGCTGCAATGATGCCGATGAACTTCAAGCGGCGGATCAGCAAGCGCTGCCACAGCGGGCGGGAGTTGGTGTTTGCAGGTGTATTCATTTCCATGTCTCGCGATAGACGGCTGTTCGTGCGTCATTCCGATGGATGTCGAGATGACGCGCGTGAGGTACGTCGTGTGTCAGTGCTTGCTCGTTTTGGCTTTTGCAAACAATGCCTGCACGGCTTGTTGCGTCAGCGGGTGATAGCCATCTTTCGCTTTGGCATACACCTGCTCGGCGAAGGCCAGGCCTTCCGGCGTTTTGCTGAGAGCGACGTAAACCGGCATGGTCAGATACAGGCGGCCGATGCGCGTCATATGCTCGGCGGCGGCCGGCCACACGGCCTTGTCGCCTGCTGCGATGGCGTGCACGTACCAGCGCATGCCGATTTCCGCATTCGGCGTGCCGGTGAGATGCCACGCGGCATCGATGGCCTGCATCTTGTCCAACGACGGTACATCCGGCAGGCGGTCCAGGAAATACATCCACTCTTGCGTGTTCCAGCCTTTCGCATCGAGCTTGTCGGCGGTCAGCGTGCCGGCGAGAAACGCGCTGCGCTCTTTATCGATCGCGTCAAAGCGCGGCGAATCCGGGATCGGCGCATCCTTGGGGATGCCGGTGCCGTAGACCCAATCCTTCACTTCGTCCCAGCTCATCTTGCCGGGATATTTGTCGATCAAATTCGGCTTCAAGTAATCGAGCATCTGTTCGGTGGTGATGCTCTGGAAGGCGAAGTGATTGAAATAGCCCTTCAGATAATTATCGAACGTGTCGCGACCGAAGCGCTGTTCCAGCGTGCGTAGAAACCAGGAGCCTTTGTTGTAGGCGACATCGGAGAGCGAATCGTCCGCGTCGACGCCGCCGGGTTTCGGGGCAAGTCGCTGCGTGTTCGCTGGCATCGTGCCGACTTCCTTCTGCAGGGTGTGGATGTCGAGCAGCGCTTCTTCGTCGGCCTGACGCTTACCGTATAGCACCTCGGTGATGCGGCCTTGCACGTAGGTAGTGACACCTTCGTTGAGCCAGATGTCGCGCCACGAAGCGGCAGTGACCAGGTTGCCCGACCACGAATGTGCCAGCTCGTGGGCGACCAGCGAGACCAGGCTCTTGTCGCCCACCAGCACCGTCGGCGTGGCGAAGGTCATGTTGGGGTTTTCCATGCCGCCGTAGGGAAAGCTCGGCGGCAGCACCAGGATGTCGTAACGGCCCCAGCGGTACGGGCCGTACAGCTTCTCGGCGGTATCGATCATCTTCTCGGTGTCTTCGAACTCATGCGCGGCTTTGGCCGCCACCGAGGGCTCTGCATACACGGCCGAGCGTGGGCCGGTTTCCTTGACGGCAAGATCGCCCGCGGCGATCGCCAGCAGATACGAGGGAATCGGGTGCGTCTGATGGAAGCTGAAATCACCGTTCAAGGCGTGCTTCGGATCGTTCGGCGCACTCATCGCCACGCGCGCGTCTTGCGGCGCGGTGACGTGCGCGTCATAGGTAAAGCGGATCGCCGGCGAATCCTGCAGCGGCACCCAGGAGCGTGCGTGGATGGATTCGGACTGCGAGAACATGAAGGGCTGCTTCTTGTCCGCCGTCTGTGCGGGTGGCAACCATTGCAGGCCCGATGCATCCGGCGAGGTGGTGTAGACGATGCGCACCTCATGCGGGCGCTGCGGCGTCTGGATGACCATCTTGCTGCCGAGCTGCTTGTCGCGCGACGCCAGCGTGTACTGCAGCGCCGCCGTCTTGCCCTGGGCGTCGACCGCTTCCACGCTGGCGATGTTCAGGTCGCGCGTATCCAGCACCAGTGAAGTGGCCTTGGGATCCTTCCAGTCCAGCGTCAATGTGGCCTGGCCGTCGAGCTGACGATGCGGGAAATCGACCCTTAGCTTCAGATCGAGATGGCTGACGCGCACCTCATCGGGCTGCGCATAGGAATACGGATCGTTGGCATAAGCCGCCAGGGGCAGCAACAAGGCGCCAAGGGCCAGGGTACGGAGCGGGAACATCGTGCGGCATCCGGAGGGGATTGGGGAGCGGCGAGTATGCCACTCCCACCCCTTTCCTGGCCCATGGCGGAGGTCGTCAGGGCAGTTCGCCGGCGCTAAACGGATCGTCCGAATACGGATACGTGGTTGCCAGGAACCCGGGTTGCGACTTGATCCGTTCGATCCAGGCGCGGATGTGCGGATACGGCTCCAGCGAGAGGCCCGCTTCTTCGGCGCGACTGCCATAGGCGAACACGGAAATGTCCGCGATGCTGTAGCCGTGAGCGGTCAGGAAGGGGCGTTGGGTCAGCTCGCGCTCCAGGGTCTGCAACGTGCCCTGTGCGGCCTTGTGCTTCATCTCGACCAGGACCGGCGGCCGGCGCTCCCGTTTGCCGGTGAGTGTCCAATGGCGGAGCGAACCGATCACCGATTCCACCCGCTCCTGCTCGAAGCTGAGCCATTGCTGCACCTTCGCGCGGCCAAAGGCATCGTCTGGCAGGTACGGTGTATCGATGGCGAGATAAAACAGGATGGCGTTGGATTCGGACAACGCGCAGCCGTCGTCGAGCTGGATCGCGGGCACGGTGCCGGTGGGGCTGATGCGCAGATAGTCGGCGGTGCGGCCTTCGCCTTCGAAGATGCTGACATGGACCGTGTGGTAGGGCCGCTGCAGATGCTGGAGCAGCTGGCGGATTTTCCAGGCGTTTTGCGAGGCGGGATAGTCGAACAAGGTAAGCACGGGGCGTCATCCAGAATGGGGATGACTTACTTTCCGACAACGCCGGCGCACGAGATATCCGGTTTTTGCGCCAAGATCATTTCTGCTTGCACAGGAATGACGGCATACGCTTTCGATCAACCTATCGGATAGGCAACGCCGGCCACCCAGGTTTCGCGCACGGTCAGCGAATCGTCCAGCACGGCAAAGTCGGCGCGATAGCTTGCAGCGATGCGGCCGTGCGTGCGGCCCAAGCCGATCCACTCGGCCGGATAAGCACTTGCCATCCGCGATGCCTCTGCCAACGGCAAGCCGAGCATCTGCACCGCATTGCGCACGGCACCGGCCATATCGAGCGCGGAGCCCGCCAATACACCCGCCTCGCTTTGGCAAATGCCGTCGCGCATCACAATGGTCTGTCCATTGAGTACGTAATCCGGTCGATCGCTGCCCACTGGGGGCATCGCATCGGTCACCAGCACGCACTTGCCACGTGCTTTCGCCGCGACCGCAACGCGCAACGTCGCCGGATGCACGTGATGACCGTCGACAATCAAGCCGCACCAACTGTAAGGATCATCGAGCGCGGCGCCGACCACGCCGGGATCGCGGCTGCTCAGCGGTGTCATTGCGTTGTACAGATGCGTGAAGCCACACACGCCCGCATCGAGCGCAGCGCGCGTGGTGGCGTAGTCGGCGCCGGTATGACCGGCGACCACGATGACACCGGCCTCGCTCAGGCGCGCAATGACTGCCGGGGACACTTGGTCGGGCGCCAGCGTCAGCATCACCGGGCCACGATGTGGTGCGGTCAGTATTTCGATATCACTGGCATCGGGCTGCCGGAACAAATCGGCGTTGTGGATGCCCTTGCGTGCGGTGGCGAGAAAAGGGCCTTCCACGTGAATGCCCAGAATGCCCGGAATCTGCTGCTCGATCGCCTCATCGACCGCCGTCAGCGCGGCATGCATTTGCTCGGCCGTATCCGTGATCAGCGTGGGCAGCATGCCCGTGGTGCCGTATTTGCGATGTGCCTCGGCGATGCCGCGCAGCGTTTCTACCGTCGGTGCGTCGTTGAACAGCAGGCCGCCGCCGCCGTTCACTTGCACATCGATAAAGCCGGGCAGCAACAGGCGTCCTTGCAGATCATGTCGTCGTGCGTCGGCAATGCGTGCATCGTCGTGCGCAACAATGGCCACAATGCGTTTGCCGCGCACGAGCACGACGTCGCCATCACGCGGACCGTGATCCCCGAGTACGCGGCCATTGACGAGAGCAATCAGCGGATTGGCGGGCATTACACGGTCTCCGTGACCTTGCGCAAATGCGGCGGCACATCGGGATCGTAACCACGCGCGAGCGAAAGTGCGCTGGCGGCGCGATAGAAACTTTGCACGGCGAGCAGCGGCGTCACGATCGGATCGATGCCGGTAGGAAGCGGCAACGCATCATTGCCATCCACACCCGGTGCGGCGACCCACACGCGTACGCCGCGCGAACGGAATTCGGCGGCGACGGACAAAGTGTTCTCCAGCGTGCCGTCGTCCTGGCCCAGGAACAGCACCGGAAAATCCGGGCCGACGATGGCCATCGGACCATGCTTCACTTCCGCCGCACTAAACGCCTCGGCATGCAAACCGCAGGTTTCCTTCAGCTTGAGCGCCGCTTCCAACGCGGCGCCGAAACCGTAGCCGCGACCGACCACATACAGGTTGTGCACATCGACCAGGCCGCGTTCGAGCGGACTCCAATCGCCTTCCCAGCCGCGGCGCAGATCGTCGGGCAGGCGGGCGATAGCGGTATGCAATGCGTGATCGTTCGTCCAGTGCGCGGTCAGCTGCAGGATTGCCGCCAGCGTGGCGAGATAACTCTTTGTGGCGGCGACGCTGCGTTCCGGACCGGCGCGCAGCGGGATGACGGTATCGGCCAAGTCGGCAAGCGGCGAATCTTCCACGTTGACCATGGCCACGACGTAAGCGCCCGCTTCTTTCGCCGCTTGCGCGCTGCGCAGCAGATCGGGGCTTTTGCCCGATTGCGAAATCGCTACGAACAGCGCGCCATCGAGCTTGAGGTCCGCATCGTAGATCGAGGAAATCGAGGGCGAGGCCGACGCCGTGATCAAGCCGAGCTTTGTTTCGAATACGTACTTCGCATAGGCCGCTGCATGATCGGAACTACCGCGTGCGCACGTCACAATGAAGCGCGGCGGTTGGGCGCGCAGTCGTTCGCCAAGCGCTTGCAATAGCGACGCATTCTGCGCCAGCTGGCGCTCGACGGTCACGGCGCTTTCCTGCGCCTCGTTGTACATCAGTGTGTCACGAGCGGATTTCATGGGGACTCCGAGGAAAAGGTAAAACGCAGCGATGCGTCCGTGCGCATCCAACAACGATGCGCACGACGACGGCTCGCCGTGCACGATGGCGAAGACAAATAAGAAGCGCGGTGGCGCATGGCGCTCACCGCTATGCGGATCAAGTCTGGCGTGGCGGCGCGGTCGAACCGCGCACCACCAACTCGGGCATGAAGCCCTCGTTGGCCGGTTCGGCACGCTGGTTCTGCAATCCGCTGATCAAGCGCAATGCGGCGTGTCGTCCGATCTCGCTGGTCGATTGCCGTGCCGTGGTCAACGCGGGCCAGGCCTGTTTGGAAAACGGGCTGTCCTCGAAGCCGGCGATGGACAGATCCCAAGGTACATCCAGCCCCGCCGAACGCGCTGCGGCAAGCACGCCCGCGGCAATTTCGTCGTTGCAACCGAAGATCGCCGTGGGTGGCTCCTTCAGCGCCAGCAGCTTGCGTGCGCCGCGAAAGCCATCGTCGAATGCATAACGCCCAGGCAGGATCATTTTGCGATTGATCGCGATGCCGTAATCCTTCAGCGCATCTGCGTAGCCTTGATAGCGCTCCGGGCTCGAACGGTGATGCGGCTCGCCCCACAGGAATCCGATACGCGTGTGGCCGAGCTGGATCAGATGCTCGGTGATCGCGTACGCCGCATCGTGATCGTCCACATAGACGCAGGGCATGCCGTCCTGCGGATCTTCGCGCGCGGCGATGATGCGCACGAAGGCCACGTCGTGTTCTTTCAACGTAGCCAGCAACGCGGATTGCTCCGACATCGGCGGCGCCAGAATCAGCCCCGCCAGACGCGCACGCTGCACCAGCGACACCAGCTCTTCCGCCAGATTCGGCACGGTCGAATCGCAGGGGTAAATCTGCAAGCCGAAACCACGTTCCCGACACGCCGACAGCACGCCGTTCTGCATGTCGATCACGTAATGCGCGTTCGGGTTGTCGTAGACCAGGCCGATGGCATACGAGTGCGAGCTGCTGCGCAAACTGCGCGCGGAGGGATCCGGGTGGTAGCCGAGCTGCTCGATCGCCCGCTCCACCTTCTCGCGGGTCTCCGGGCGCACCGCAGCCTCGTGGTTGATGACGCGGGAAACCGTCTTCAGCGAGACGCCGGCGTGCTTGGCGACATCCTTGATGGTGGGACTGTGCAACGAGGGATCCTCCCGGGTGTCGGGTGGGCATCGTAGCCCAGTCACCGGGTCGAGTGGTGGCCGCAGGGGTGCCGGCGCTTGACATCACAAGTATGCCTTAGGCCGCGTGGTTGCCCACGTTATGGCCGCGCAAGCCGTAATAAAGGATGTATAGGTAGCACGGCACGATGACAATTAAGAAAGCGAGCTGGAAATCGATGTGCTGCTTGAGGTGGACGAATGCCTGCGGAAGCAGTGCGCCACCCACGATGCCCATGATCAGCAGCGCCGAACCCGTCTCGGTATGACTGCCCAATCCCTTGATGGCGAGCGGGAAGATCGCCGGCCACATCATGGCGTTGGCAAAACCCAGTGCGGCAACAAAAGCGACCGACGTATAACCGTGCGTGACAAAGGCGCCGAACGCAAACAGCACGCCAAGCACCGCCGACACGGCAAGGTAGCTTTGCTGCGAAATGAAGCGGGGAATCAATGTCGAACCGAGCAGATAGCCCGCCAGCATCGACACCATGGTGTACGTGGTGAAGTGCGACGTCACCTGCAACGGCAGACCGAAGCCCTGGCCATACGTGTTGATGGCGTCGCCCGCCATCACTTCCACGCCCACGTAAAGAAACAGGCACAGCACGCCCAACCACAAATGCGGGAAGCTGAAAATGCCGCCTTTGCTATGACCGATCGAACGTTCGTTGTTGGCGCCGGACGGTTTGATTTCCGGTAGCGAGGAAAGAACGATCCAGATCGCGAGTACGACCAGCAGGCCCGCCAAGGCCATATAAGGCCAGAAAACGCGTGCCGCGAAGTCATTGAGCAGGGCATCGCGCGCCGGGCCGTCGGCCATATGGGTTACTTGGCCCAGGAACGAATCAATGCCCGTCATCACCAGTGCACCGAACGCCAGCGGTGCCAGCGCGCCGGCTACCTTGTTGCAGATGCCCATCAAACCGATGCGCTGCGCAGCGCTTTCGATAGGACCAAGAATGCTGATGTAGGGGTTGGATGCCGTTTGCAGTAACGACAGCCCCGCGCCGATCACGAACAAGCCGACCAGGGCGCCGGGATAAATGCGTATGCGCACAAATTCACCGAACACCGCCGCTCCGAGGGCCATGATGAAAAGGCCCAACACCATGCCTTTTTTCATGCCGGTGCGCTTGAGCACGGCGCCTGCGGGCAGCGCGAGGAAGAAATAGGAAACGTAGAACGCAAAAGGCACTAGGAAAGCGTTGATGTCATCGAGCGTAAAAGCCACCTTCACAAACGAAATCAGCGGTCCGTTGAGCCAGGTGAAAAATCCCATGATGAAGAACAGCACGCCGATGATCATCATCGGCAGCAAAGTCGACGTGCGTGGCGCGTCGGCGGTGTACGTGGTGGACGACATGAACGATTCCCCGTGACAGACCCGATGTCGACGACTGTGCGACATCACCGTAGCGATCTTTATTGTCCTCAAGGCACAACGTTGTCAATCGATGACGCAGTCGGCGCACCGACAACGTACGTCATTTTGACTCATTTGGCTTGAATTCGTGGTGCGGCGCAGCACCCTAAAAACCGGGCCGATTGTCCTAGTCGATAGCCCATAATTATCAATTAATTCAGATGATTGGATATTTCCAGCAATAGGCGCCTAGTGAGGCGTTTCGCAACGCGACAAACACGCTTTGAAGACATTCTTTACGACCTGTTGACAGCGTTGTCATTCGTGACCAGACTCCGTCATCAGAGTCGCGCAGTAGAGGGCAAGCTCCACGAATCGTGTGGGGCAGGTGCGACGGAAAATGTGAGGAGGGGGCGTGGCTCAGGCTGTTATACGTGGCAATGCGCAATCGGTGCCGTCACCGGAACTGGCCTTTTTGGCCGCCGATGTCGGTGGCACCCATGCGCGTATTGGCCTGGTTAGCCCGCGTCCAGACGGTCGCCGTCCCGTGACGGTGTTGGAATATCGCCGCTATGCCTGCGCCGAATGGCCCAGCCTTACGGCGGTGCTGAAAGATTTCGTGGCGCAGCTGAGTGTCGGCACGCACGTGGAGCAATGCGCCGTGGCCAGTGCTGGCTATGTGCTGGGCGACACCATCGTCAACGACAACCTGCCGTGGCCGGTGTCGATCCGCGACATCCGCGAAACGCTCGGCATTGCCAATCTTGCGGTCATCAACGACTTCGAAGCCGTGGCCTACGCCACGCAATTCATGACCCAGGCCGATACCACGTCGGTCATTGAAACGAGTTCGCCGCAGGTCAACGGTCCCGTGTTGGTGATGGGGCCAGGTACCGGGCTCGGTTCAGCGGTACTGCTTCCGGGTAAGCCGCATGCCACGGTGCTCGCCACCGAGGCAGGGCAGGTTGCGTTGGCACCCGGTAACGAACTCGAAATCGAAATCCTGCGACTGCTGGCGCGCGAACGCACGCATGTGTCTTTCGAACACGCGCTGTCCGGTCCCGGGCTCGTCAATCTTTACAACGCGATCTGCACACTGCGCGGCATCACGCCGACCTTGCGCATTCCGGCGGATGTGACACGCAGCGCGGTGGAACAAACCGACGCGGTAGCCGTGGAAGCACTGAACGTGTTCTGCGGTTTGCTCGGCAGTTTCGTCGGCGATCTCGTGCTGCTTTATGGCGCGCGCGGCGGCGCGTATCTCGCTGGCGGCATTTTGCCGCAGATTCGCGATCTGCTGTTGTCCAGCACATTCGCCGAACGTTTTTTCAACAAGGGCGTGATGCGCCCTTTTCTGCAGCAAGTACCTGTACGACTGATGGAGCACGGCCAGCTCGGTGTCATCGGCGCTGCTGGCCTGTATTTGGACAGCCAGCATGCTCATTGACGGGCTTGCCGAGGGGATTTTAGAAGTGTCGTTTTGAATTGAACCGGGCGCAAGCCCATACGCCACACAGCACGGGCATGCCGCGAACATTTTCCGTTGCTGAAAACGCCTCTGAGGGGAGGAAGCCATGTCACATCGCAAGACCCTGCTTGCCGCGAGCATCATCGCGGGACTCTGTTTGTCTGGTACCGCTTATACGCAGGACAACAGCCAGACGACCACCACGACCAGCACTCAAACCAGTCAGCAGAAACAGAAAGCCAATGCTGCGCAGGCCAAACAGCTGGACACCGTTACCGTTACCGGTATCCGTAATTCGCAAGCCATGTCGTTGGATCTGAAGAAGACCTCCGACTCACACGTTGAAGTGGTCACCGCCGAAGACGTCGGCAAGTTGCCAGCCAAGAACGTGGCCGACACACTGGCGCAGCTACCCGGTGTGAACATCGCTGACGCTGGCGGCACCGAAGGTGCCTTCGACGAAGCCGACCGCGTCAGCCTACGCGGCCTCTCTCCGTCGCTGACCTTGACCACGGTCAATGGCCACTTCGTCGGTTCGGGCGACTGGTTTGTGCTCAACGACAATGCGGGCCGCAGCGTCAGCTACAGCCTGTTCCCGTCGGAAATAGTGAGTGAAGTGGTGGTGCACAAGACTTCCCAGGCAGACCAGCTGGAAGGTGGTACCGCCGGTACGGTCGACATCATCACTCGCAAGCCGCTGGAGTTCGACAAAGATGTGTCGGGAGAAGCCTCCCTTGGTGGTGTTTACTCCGATCTGCCGGGCGACACCAAGCCGCAGTTCAACGGCCTGTTCAACTGGAAGAACAGCGACAACACCTTCGGCGCGATGATCCAGGGCTTCTATGAAGAGCGCAACCTGCAACGCGATGGCCAGGAAATGCTCGGCTATTCGTACATACCGACCGGCTCAGCGCTGGCCACGGCGTATCCGAATCTGGCTGGCAAGTACTACCCCAACCTGCCGGGCGCCGCACTGTTCGAGCAGCAGCGCAAGCGCAAAGGTGGCACGATTGATCTGGAATGGAAGCCGCTCGACAATCTGACGTTAGATCTCAACGGTTTCTACTCCAAGCTGGATGCGACCGACGTCAACTACAACTACATGCTGTTCAACTACAGCCATCTGCCGACTCTGTCATCGTTGTCGGGTTACAACGTGCAGAACAACGTCCTGACCAATGTGTCGATGCCTGGTGTGGCCGGTGCTACGCCGGGCATCTACGACCAGATCTCGCGTCCTGGCGAGTCCGAGTCGAGCGAGTACCTCACGCTTGACGCCGACTGGAAAGTCACCAGCGACCTGAGCTTCAAGTTCCAGGGCGGCACGACCAGGGGCACGGGCAATACCCCCACGCAGGACGTCATGGAGATGAACACCGGCAGCGGTCAGTCCGCAGGCTACGGTCTTAACGGCGTCAGCACGCCGGCCAACTGGATGCTTGGTGGTACCAACAATGCCAACAGCGCGGGCAATACGTTCAGCTGGATCTTCGGTGATCAGGACATCCATATCATCGACAAGGAAAGTTGGGCCAAGGCTGATGGCGAATTCGACTTAGACGATGCGGGTGCGCTGTCCTCGTTCGAATTTGGCGCACGTTATTCCTACCACACGCAGGAGAGTCTGACGGCGATCGGTCAGGGTCCGCTTGGTACTGTGGATGCCGCCCTGTTGCCCGCCGCCGGCGGCAACTATCCCGGCAACTTTGCCAATCAACTTGGCGTGGGTTCGATGCCGTCCAACATCTGGTACTGGACGCCAGGCCAGCTGGCGGCGCTGAATGCGCAGTATTCCAATCGCAATCCGGTAACCCGCAACGACTGGAACTCGCTGTATGAGGTAAACGAGCATGATACGGCCGCCTACTTCCAGGCCAATTTCTCCAGCGACAACTGGAGTGGCAACGCCGGCCTGCGCTACGTCACCACTCGGGAGGACGTCTCCTATACCAGTGCTTCCGCATTGGAGGCCAACTACAGCGGTCCCTATGAGGGTTCGGCGTTCGGTCCTTACTATTGGAACTCCTACCAACACACCTACGGCAAGCTGTTGCCGAGCTTCAACCTCAAGTTCAACCTCAACCAAGATGGCAGCCTGCTGGCCCGCTTCGCGGCTTCGCAGACGCTTACGCGTCAGGATTACAGCCAGTTGGCCGGTCCGGTGACCTTGGATGACCCCCGCGCTGTGGGTGACCTTGGCGGTGGTTCGGGCAGCAACCCCTACCTGAAGCCGCTTATCTCCACCAATTTCGACGCATCGCTGGAGTGGTACTTCTCCACACGCGGCCTGTTGTCGGCCAGCGTGTACAACATGAACCTGCATGACTACTATGACTACGGTGCAACGACGCGTACCTATCTCAATAACTATCTGACCTACAACCCGGCGACCAACCCGACGAGTACGCCGGTCTACAGCAACTACCTGGTCAGCGTTCCGGTCAACGTCAACGGTACCATTACGGGTACCGAGCTGAACTACATCCAGCCGATCGGCGACAACTTCGGCACATCGGTCAACTGGACCTACACCAGTGGCCATGAAGAAGGCGGTTCGCTGCTTTACAACCCCAATGGCACGGTGGCTAGCAATCTGGCGGCAGGTGACCGTCCACTGATCGGCAATTCCAAGAACACGGTCAACGTTTCCGGCTTCTTTGAGGACGAGCGTTGGAACGCGCGAGTCAGCTACACCTACCGCTCTGCGTTTTATGACGGCATGCAGACGGTCGCCACGGGCAACATACCGCTGATCCCGTACTGGCAGGAGGGTATCGGTGTCGTATCGCTGTCGGCGGGTTACAAGCTCAATGACTACGTGAGCTTCTCGTTCGATGCCATGAACCTCAACAATCCGAAGTACCGTTATTACGACGACGGCTACCAGGCTGGCTTGGGTTTCGGCAAGGTGCCTGAGGCGTTCTATACGAATGGTCGCCAGTACTACTTCAACGTGAACTTCAAGTTCTAAATCTTCCCCGCCAAGGACCTGGCGATGATTGCCAGGTCCTTTTTTTCCCGAGGGGAGATCCGGCGGGAAGGGTGGGTGGAAAAATGGTTCTCATATAACCCGCTGCGATGCCGGTACCCGCCGGCATCGCAGATTTTGTATGTCTGTCTGGGGTATGTTCAGCGATACAGACCTGAAACAGTTTTAGCCTCGCCTGAATAGTTGATGCCTTGAATTGAATATGCAACAAACCGGGGCAGGCCCATGGCTCGTTCGATGAGCGGGCAAGCGCTGGATATGGACTGCTCTGAAAAGAGTGGAGAAGTAGTCATGAGCGAAGATGTTGACGCGATGCCCGTGCCAACCGCGATCGATGAATATCGTGTCGCCGATGGGCGGCCGTTCGGTCTCGAAGATGTCGTGGGTCGTGATCGCCCGCTGGTGATTCGTGGCCTCGTACGCGAATGGCCGATTGTGAAGCTGGCGCTGCAGTCGGACACCGCCTTCGCGCAAAACCTGGCCGGGTTGGACAACGGCGCCGATGTGAGCACCCTGTTGCTGGCGCCGGAAGCGGAGGGCGTCATCGGCTATACGTCCGACATGAGCGGCTTCAATTATCAGCACTTCAAGTTGCCCGTATCGATGGGCCTGCAACGACTGGCCAAGTACAGTCGGCGGGAAAATACACCCGGTGTGGTGATCCAAAGCGCGCGGATTCGCGATTGCTTGCCCGGATTCCTCGACGACCACGCACTGCCTTTCCTCGACCCGAGTGTGGAGCCGCGACTGTGGATGGGCAATCGGGTTACCACGCCTACGCATTTCGATTCGCAGCACAACATCGCCTGTGTGGTGTGCGGTACGCGTCGCTTTACGCTGTTTCCGCCCGAGCAACTGCCCAACCTTTATATCGGGCCGTTGGATTTCGCACCGAGCGGCGCCGCGATTAGCATGGCCCGTCTGGACCGCCCGGACGATCCGCGTTTCCCGCGCCTGAAACGCGCACTGGCTGCGGCGCAAGTAGCCGAACTGCATCCGGGAGACGCGATCTACATGCCGCCATTGTGGTGGCACAACGTCGAATCGTTGGACAAGCTTAACGCGTTAGTCAACTACTGGTGGAATTCGGTGGATACGGACGGTTACCACGTCGGCCACGCAAAGACCGCCCTTTATCACTGTCTCCTCGCCTTTCGTGCGCTGCCGCCCGCTGAGCGGGCCAACTGGCGTAACCTACTTGACTACTACGTATTCGGTGATGAGAAGAACGTGGCACATATCCCAGAGCATCGCCTAGGCGTGCTCGGTCCATTAACGCCCGAGTGCCTGGAGCAGTTGAAACAGGGAGCGCGTCTCTATCTATGAGCAGCCGTGGTTTCAACGCGCCGGTTGTATGCGTGTCCATCCTGCTTTAGGCGGAAAGGCGAGCCAAATGGCTCACAACGCTGGTCACGCTTCCATGCGCCGCGACTTGGCACGCAACCACTGCATGTATCGGGCTGTCGACGCCGCGATCATGTCCTCCATCTGGGAACGTCTTTAATGAGAACTGCGGGTTTCATTTTCTGCTTCGTTGTACTGGGCACAGTTCGCGCGGCCACGCTACCGTTGCTACCCATGTCGGCACAAGTACAAGTCGCCAGCGGCACATTGGTGATCGACAATGACATGCGGGTCGTCGTACCCGCGCATGACGCGGCCACGCGGCAGACCGCGCAATACCTCGCCGACTTGCTCGCGCGCACGCGCGGCTTGCAGTTGAAGATCACGGAAGAAAGCACGGCGGACAACGCCATAGTGTTCCGTAAAGATCCCAAGGCGACGGTAACGCAGGCTGAAGGCTACACGCTGGATGTTACGCCACACGGCATCCGCATTGATGCGCGCGACGACGCGGGTCTCTTCTACGGCGCCGTAACACTGTGGCAACTGCTGACGCCGAACGCGCAGCAAGGTCCGGTGAAAGTGCCTATGCTGCACATCAACGATTGGCCGCGTTTCGCGTGGCGTGGGCTTATGCTCGATTCCGCGCGACATTTCCAGTCGGCGACCGACGTCGAGCGTTTGCTCGATCAGATGGCGCAGCACAAGCTCAACGTATTGCATTGGCATCTCACCGATGACCAGGGCTGGCGCATCGAGATCAAGCGCTATCCCGAACTCACGCGCATTGGCGCATGGCGCACGCCGCCCGATGCGGGGCACGATGGCGAGCCTCTGCGCTATGGCGGCTTTTACACGCAAGACCAGATTCGCGACGTTGTGGCGTATGCCGCTGCGAGACACATCATCATCGTTCCGGAGATCGACATGCCCGGCCACGCGCAGGCCGTCGTGGCGTCGTATCCGCAGTTCGGCGTGACAGGCAAGCGTCCACCGGTGTCGGTGGATTGGGGCGTCAACCCATATCTCTACAACGTCGACGATGCGACGTTCCAGTTCGTGGACAACGTGCTGGATGAAGTCATGGTGTTGTTTCCTTCGCACTACATCCATGTCGGCGGAGACGAAGCGGTCAAGGATCAGTGGAAGGCGTCGCCGGCTGTTCAGGCCAAGATGCATGCCCTGCATCTGAAAGACGAAGACGCGTTGCAAGGCTGGTTCATCGGTCGCGTCGGTACGTATCTCGCTGCGCACGGTCGCCGATTGATCGGTTGGGACGAAATCCTCGACGGCGGCGTGCCCGCCGATGCCACGGTCATGTCATGGCGCGGCACCGACGGCGCGATCAAGGCGGCGCAGGCCGGTCATGATGTCGTGATGTCTCCGTCGCCCGATCTGTATCTGGACAATGCCCAGAGCGATCGTGCGGACGAGACGACAGGCCGTATGCCGGTACGCGACCTGGCGAGCATTTATGCCTTCAACCCGATACCTGCTGTGTTGAGCACGGCGCAGGCAGCGCATGTCTTGGGTGCGCAGGCTAACGCGTGGACCGAGCACATGCCGACCATGCGCCATGTGGAACATGCGGTGTTCCCGCGACTGGATGCCTTGAGCGAAGTCGTCTGGTCGCCAGCCGCGATGCGCAACTGGAACAACTTCCTTTCGCGCCTGCCTGCACAGTTCGAGCGCTATGCCGATCAGGGCGTGAGTTACGCCGACAGCGCGTTTGCGCCGAGCATCCAAACGAACGACAACGTGGCGTTGAAGCGCGGGAAGGCCACGATCACGCTATCGGATCAGGCCGGCTATGGCGCGATTCATTACACCGTAGATGGCAGTGCGCCGGACCTTCATGCGCCGGTTTATAGCGCCCCCTTTACGGTCAACGTGCCGACCACGATCAACGCGGCCACCTTCGCCGATGATGGCAGCATGCTCGCTACACCACGCACGCGTGTGCTCGACCGCGCGAATCTCTTGAGCCGCGAGGGCGTGACGTTACCCAATTGCCCCGGTAGCGATTTCCGCTTGCGCATACAGCCGATGCCGGATGCCACCAGCATGACGCCGGTCTATGCGATCAATGTATTCGATACCTGTCAGCAGTTTCCCGCAGCACCGCTCGACGGTGTTACGACGATCCGAGCCGATGTGGTGCGGTTGGAGCGCAACTACGCGCTGGCACATGAAGCGAAGCTGGTGGTGTCGCGTCCGCACGGCACGCCGCATGGCGAATTCGTCGTACATATGGATAGCTGCGACGGTCCCACGTTAACGAGCATCCCGTTGCCCGATCCTGCCACCAGCGCGCGGCATTTCTCGCTCCATGCAATGCTCCCTGTGCAACATGGCGAGCACACGCTTTGTCTTCTATTCACGGCGCCCACCGATGGACCGCTCTATGCGATTGGGCGTGTGTCGTTGGAGACATCCAAGCCGTGAATACTGCGATGCGCTGAATCCGCCTAGCGTCTTTGTCGTCCAATGGGTAATGCCGCTCGCCGCACGGAGCATGATGTTCTAGCAGTTGTCACGAAATTGCAGTGCGATTCGACAACCATGATGCACTTTCTTGTCTTCATCAGGAATGCTGCATGCGTCGCTCGCTGTTTGCGTTGTCGCTAGGATTGTTCGCTTGCTTGTGCGCCACGCAGGCCGTCGCCGAACCCGTGCTCTTGATATCGATCGACGGGCTTCGCCCCGCTGATGTACTGCAGGCGCAACAGCGCGGGCTGCATTTGCCGAACCTGGAAGCGTTTTTGCAGCGAGGCGCGTATGCCAGCAATGTGCGTGGCGTGCTGCCTACGTTGACCTATCCCAGCCACACCACGCTGATAACAGGCGTGTCGCCCGGTGTGCACGGTATCGGCGCCAATTTCACCTTCGATCCGTACAACAAGAATCAAGAAGGTTGGTATTGGTACGCCAGCGATATTCGCGTGCCGACGCTGTGGGATGCCGCGCATGCAGCCGGTCTTTCGACGGCCAATGTGCACTGGCCAGTCAGCGTTGGCGCGAACATCGACTGGAATCTGCCGCAGATCTGGCGAACCGGCATGGACGACGATCGCAAGCTGCTGGCCGCACTTGCCACACCGGGTCTGCTGCCATCGCTGGAAAAGGACCTCGGTCCCTACGCCAATGGCATCGACGAAGACCTGCCTGGCGATCAGAACCGCACACGCTTTGCGATCAAGTTGTTGGAGACACGCAAGCCGACATTCATGACGGTGTACCTCACCGCGCTCGATACCCAACAGCACGCCAGCGGTCCGGACACGCCCGCTTCGCGCGATGTACTGGAACACATCGATCAGTTGATTGGCCAACTAGTGGCGACGGCTGAGCGCGTTCATCCGGAGGGCGCCATCGCGGTCGCTTCCGATCATGGCTTCGCATCGGTGCAGCATGACGTAAACCTCTATCTGCCCTTTATCAAGGTCGGATTGATCACGCTCAAAGACGGCAAGGTGACGGATTGGCAGGCCATGCCGTGGTTCGCCGGCGGTAGCGCAGCGATCGTATTGCGCGATCCCGCCAATGCTGCTGTGAAGGCGCAGGTATCGGCGCTGTTGGCAAAGCTTCAATCCGATCCGCTGTTCGCTATCGCCCATGTGCTCGATCACGAGCAGGTCGTCGCGCAAGGTGGCATCGCCAAGGCCGAGTGGTTTGTGCAGTTCAAGCTTGGCTACGAGATGGCGCTGACGATGGATACGCCGCTGCCGTCGCAAGGCAGCCATTATCGCGGCATGCATGGCTACGATTCGGCACTTCCCGAGATGCGTTCCACGTTCCTGGTGATGGGCAAGCACGTGCCCGCTGCACGCAACTTAGGTGAAGTGGATATGCGCGATATCGCACCGACGCTTGCGGCGCTGCTTGGCACAAGCTTGCCGCAGGCACAAGGTAAGGCGTTGCTGCCGGTCGCGCCGTAGGTTCGCCGCAGGCAGAGAGCATGAAACACACCTAAGTGTTTCAAACGTTGAAAAGACGTTTACGCATGCGCATGCACGACTGAACGACGCGACTCACATGCAACGCCCTCGCTACGGCAACGTCCCAGCTATGATCGACGTACACGTCTGTGCGGAGATTGGGCATGTCCATCACCCATAGCCTGCTCGCAAGGGGCCGCTTTCGCGCTCCGTTGCCTCGGGCCGCGCTATATATACTGGCGACGTATTACGCAGTGCTGTGGCTGATCGCCTGCTCGGTCGAGCGAGGGCCCACGGCAGTCACTGGCGAGCAAGGCTGAGATGATTACTCCCGAA
>JAATFF010000145.1 GCA_015655335.1 Lysobacterales bacterium
AGCGTCGAATCACGCTTAATAAGGCCACGTCGATCACTCCTGTTACTCCCGCTCAGGCTTGAGCGGAGGGTGCGGGGTGGTGGCTCAAAATTCGACGAAAATCACCCTATGAAGTGGCTCAGTTTTGGATGAAACTCAACACCTGAGGCGTTCTTTTTTGGCGACGACCCGGAGTTGTTGACTCCTGACGTGGCGAGTTTTCGCTCGCTTTCAAAAATGAGTGTAAAGCAACGCGATTCAGCGCTTGGTGCTGGATCAATTGCTCTCATGCTTAATAATTGGATCGAGACAAAGTTTGATCTTCCTTCGCCAGATGTTCCCGATTTGGGAAGAGAAAGTACGGTATTGGGACGAACAACGAAGGGGGCTAGTGGCGAAGTCGCTTCCTATCCTGATGACATAGGAAGGCAAGAACCCGAGGCGGCGGCGGAAATGCTTCGCGGTCATTGGGGTCTTGGTGAGCTGCCCATAAAGAATATGATTGCGCTTTTGGAGTCACGAGGCGTGAGAGTCTATTCCTTGGCTATCGATGCTAAGGAGGTGGACGCGTTTTCAATGTGGAGTGGCGGCAGGCCTTTCATGTTCCTCAATACGTACAAGTCGGCGGAGCATTGCCGGTTTGACGCTGCGCATGAGTTAGGGCACCTCGTTCTACATAAGCACGGTGAAACTCAAGGGCCAGATCTTGAGAGGGAAGCGAATGCTTTCGCCTCTGCGTTCTTGATGCCCAGAGCGAGTGTATTAGCGAATGCACCGCGCTTGGCTACGCTTCCTGCGCTTATCAAGCACAAGAAATATTGGTCGGTTTCTGTGGCTGCTCTCAACTATCGACTGCACTCGCTCGGACTCACGACAGACTGGACGTATCGCACACTTTGCGTCCAATTGGCTGAGGCTGGCTATCGTATCAATGAGCCCGAAGGGATCGCACACGAGCGCTCATTACTGCTGGAAAAAGTGTTTGCAGCGTTGCGTGTTGAGGAAGTAAGCAAACCTCAGGTCGCTCGCCACCTTAATATCGAGCCTGAAGAAATTAACGAACTCACATTCGGCTTGATGCTCAATTTACTCAAAGGTGGATCTGGGGCATCCGGCAAGCGCATGGGAAATTTAAGGCTTGTCTGATTATTGATGTGCCGCTCAGTTATGAGCGGCACCAAAAGAAATCCAGCCTTGTTCTTCGAGCCTGTTCCATGCGGTTCGCAAGTGCTCCGGCTTCATTAGAGTGCGCTTGCGGTCACTCCAATTGTGAACCATTGATATTACTTCGTCTGGACTTGTTGCGGCTTGCTGTGTTGTCACCCAATGCACTGAGCTGAGAAGTTCCAAGCCAAAAGAGTCTTCAAAGCCATCTATAAGCGCAGCAACTCGTTCCATCCGCTCGTGAAGTGGGGCGTCTTTTTCAATAACGGCCCGAGCTTGATCGGCAGCATCATCGACTAAGGAGATGGGCTTGGTGGGCGCGTCCTCGCCGTCACCATAGCCAGACGTATAGTGCTGCTCCATACGAGTTAGTACATGTCGCAAGTTCCGCGCGTATGGCCCGTAGGTCCCCTTCGTATACTTCAGCTTGAGCGGCTCACCAGCCTCTTGCAAGAAATACATCAATTTATGCACTTCAAGCAGACTAACAATCGGATCGAGCATTCCTTGCAGGTAGCGCTCGATCAGCATAACTAGAGCTGCTTGACCCGAAGTAAGAGATGGCTTTCGGGTTCGGTTAGGCATGCTGGAGGCTTCGGGTACACCTGCCGGCGCAAATACCAGCACGTGAACCTCATCTAGCGCACTAAATGCAGACTCAATTAGTGGGCGTACAGCTTCCCAAGGCAGACCACCATAACCGCATCCAAGCGGAGGCACAGCGATGGATCTAATGCCTAGCCTCTTCACTGTTGAGACCAAGTCAGCAAGGCCGCTTTCAATATCCTTCAGGCGACTTTTTGCTCGCCAATGACCTTTCGTCGGAAAATTGATGATCCAGCGAGGACCGGCTGCTAACCCGCCCAGATCATGCACATCCATAGTGCCGAGCTTGACTTGACCTGACTCGCAAGCACGCTCATAAGCTCGATACATCTCTGGATACGCCTGCTTGAATTGCAGTGCGATACCTTTGCCCATCACGCCTTCAGTGTTGACGGTGTTGACCAAGGCATCTACGTCAGCCTTGAGCAAATTACCCTTTGCAATTTCTAACATATCAGTAGTACCAACTAGGCCTGACAGCGATCTGTGGGACATGCTCCGCTCCCTCTAGAAGCTCTTTAAGCTTCGCCTCGGCGTGGCCATTGAAACATCCTATACCGCCAAATCCTTCCCAAGGAAAGAAATCTTTGACGAGGAACTCACTGTGCTTCTGGTGAACCTTGCCACTCCATTGGTCCGTTTTAATCGCAGCCCAGTCCAGAGTATCCAAGGCTTCCGGCGACGCCATAAAAGTGGTGTGAAACGCACCCGCGTTGCCATCACTTATCGCCCATGGCCGCCCTAAGCCCATACCAATCTCAACTTTGCTCACCAGATGCACGATAGTCGATTGACAGCCTATCGGCCGACCCGTGTTGCCCTTGTTGATTGTGTACAGCATTGGACTGCGAGGGCAGTAGTAGAACGGAACAAATTCTCCGACAAAGGCATTAGAGCAGCAGGGAATCCGAATCTCGTTCAATCGGCGAAGCTTGATGTGGCTATACCCGATCTCGCTATGTGCAGTCGCACCCATAATCTTGTCAGACTGGAGGCCACAAGCAGCCAAAATCCCCGGCAGATTAGCCAAGTCAGTAATGTGGTAAATCCGTACAGGGTCAGGCCTACCGGTCATAGCCATCCGAGGTCATGTCATACGCCAAGCCAGTGCATCGGGCCGGGGCCAGCCGTTGGCGTTCAGATATGCACTGATTTGAATCGACAGTAACATGCGAAACAGCGCTTTGTAGAGCGGCGCCAAACCGGCAATTCTAGCTTAGGGTGGTTCTTTTGCGATACCAGCTTTGCCCTTAGCGAGTCCTAGGGGCATAGGGAGGCGCATGATGTATAGCCAAATATTTCTGTGTACCTATTACGTGACACGGGTACTTACGCAGCCGTCGAGCTTTTAGGCTGTGAGCTGATTGCGAATGGGGGTAACTATGGGGGTATGTGTATAACATCATTAAGAACAAATACTTATTAAACATCTGTTTATATCATGTATTCGAGAGTACCCATATCGTGTGCGTCGCCGCGTGCGCGGCGCAGGGGACTTGCGTCGCTGCGGGCCTGTAATCTGTGGTGATCATCGACACAGCAGAGCTGGCTCAAAGCATGGGCAAGCACAGGTCGGCACTTCGCCTCGCGCAACGTCGCGGGGATTGGCTCGCTTATCGAACGGCGGCCAATTTGAAAGGCTGTCCCGTTGCGCCGCCTCACGCGTTAGCAAGCCAGTCGGCCGACTGGGATGACATCATCATTCGTTTTTTCGTGAATGCTTTGCTGTCGAAAGAATGGACAGACGCTCCGCATCCGGCTATGGATCAACGGCAAACGACAGAGGAATGGGCGGCGACATGAACCTGGCCTTGTTCGACTTCGACGGCACGATTACCGATCGAGAGATGTTTGCCGACTTCATGCGCTTCACCGTGTCGCGTCGCAGGTTGGTCGTGGGCTCATTGTTTTTTGCGCCGCTGTTGCTCGGGTACAAGTTGGGAGTCGTGTCGGGCAACGTCATTCGCGCTAGCGCCGTGCATTTTGGTTTTCGCGGTATGTCCGCCAATCGCGTCAAGGAAGCGGGGCGCCGATTTTCCGATCGCATTTTGCCCGATGTACTTCGGCCGGAAGCGCTGGAGCGAATTCAATGGCACAAAGCGCAAGGCGACATGGTTGTGGTGGTGTCGGGTGCGCTGGATGTTTATCTCGCCCATTGGTGCCAACGACATGAGCTCGATGTGCTCTGCTCGAGCCTGGAAGTCGAAGACGGATTGCTCACCGGCCGTTATCGCGGCCGCCAGTGCGTTGGCGCGGAGAAGTCCAGGCGCGTGCGCGAGACATGCAATCCGGATGAATTTCCTCTGGTCTATGCCTACGGCAATACCAAGGAAGATCTCGACATGCTGAGCATGGCCCACAAAAAATACTACCGTTGGCAGGAGATTGCCTAGCGAACCCAAGACTTCCGCTGGCGCTTGCGCTGCGCGACTTAGTCCCAACAGTCATCAGATGATTACAACTGACTTGATAGTCTGTACGGTGGCTTTAAATTCTCGTGCAGACGATATCTGCAACGTATCGATATTGCCGCGAGTGCAGGTTGCGGGCCATGGGGTCCGATGATCGATGACCTCGCCTCATTTTATGAAGGAGTACTGCAATGGAACACCCGACCCGCACGCTGAATGGGCTCGGCCAGAGCCTCTGGTTGGACAACATCACCCGGGGCATGCTCGGCGACGGCACCTTGCTCGGCTATCGCGAACAAAAGACGGTGACCGGGCTGACCTCCAACCCCACGATCTTCGCGCAGGCGATCAAGTCCGGTAAGGACTACGACGCCTCGATCCGCGCAGCGGGGCACAGCGAGCCGGAGACGGTATTCTTTGGATTGGCCATCGACGATTTGCGCCGCGCTGCGGCGATCTTCGAGCCGGTCTACCAGCACACGCATGGCGTCGATGGCTGGGTGTCGCTGGAGGTGTCGCCGCTGCTGGCTGACGACACCGCGCGCACGATCGAACAAGCCGTGGCGCTGCACAAGCAAGCGGCCGTGCACAATCTGTTCGTCAAAGTGCCGGGTACGCCTGCAGGCATTGGCGCCATCGAGGAATTGATCTTCCGTGGCGTGCCGATCAATGTGACGCTGCTGTTCTCTCCCGATCAATACCAGGCCGCCGCCGATGCATGGTTGCGCGGTCTTGAGCGCCGACACGCCGCAGGGCTCGACCTGGATGTGGCGTCGGTCGCGTCTGTCTTCATCAGTCGCTGGGACGTGAAAGTCGCGGACAAGGTTTCTGCCGATCTGCAGAACAAACTTGGATTCGCGGTGTGCGCGCAGATTTACGCCAGGTACCGCAAGTTGCTCGATTCGCCGCGCCTGCAACGTCTGCAGAATGCGGGAGCGCGAGTGCAACGTCTGCTATGGGCAAGCACCGGCACCAAGGATCCGAAAGCCAGCGATGTGCTCTACATCGAGAACCTGATTGCGCCGCTCACCGTCAACACCATGCCGGAAAAGACGCTGCTTGCCTTTGCCGATCATGGCAAGGCGGAACGCCTTATGAGTTTGGATGACTCCAGCGTCGTCAGCACGCTGGCTCGTTTCGAGGCAGAAGGTATCCAGGTTGAGCCCTTGGCGAAGACGCTGCAGCAGGAAGGTGCGGATTCTTTCGTGAAGTCCTGGCGTGAGCTGCTCGACACGATCAGCGAGCGGATGGGAGCCGCCGCATGAGTGTATTGCGCGACAAGGCGGCGTGGCGTGCCCTGGAAAGTCATCAGCGCGAATTGGCAAAACAACACCTACGCGATCTGTTCGCCGCCGATCCGGGACGCGCCGAGCGCTATCGCGCGGACGCGGCGGGCTGGCGGCTCGACTACGCCAGGCATCGCATCAACGATCAGACCCTCGATCATCTTTTTGCGCTCGCACGCGAATGCGGCGTGGAAGCGCGGCGCGACGCGATGTTCGCCGGCGAGAAGGTCAACACCACGGAGCAGCGCGCGGCACTGCATATCGCTCTGCGTGCGCCCGCGCGCAAAGTGATCGAGGTCGACGGCGTCAACGTGGTGCCCGAGGTGCATGCGGTGCTCAAGCGCATGGGCGAATTTGCCCATGCTATTCGGGAAAGTCGTTGGCTTGGCTTCACCGGTCGCCCGATTCGCAACATCGTCAACGTCGGCATCGGTGGTTCGGATCTGGGCCCCGTGATGGCGTTCGAGGCGCTGCGTCACTTCAGCGATCGCAAGTTGCAGATGCGCTTTGTCTCCAATGTCGACTACACCGATTTCGCCGAGGCCGTGCACGACCTGCGCCCCGACGAAACGCTTTTCATCATCGCCTCCAAGACGTTCACGACGCTGGAAACCATGACCAACGCGCACAGCGCGCGCGATTGGCTGATGGCGGCGGCAGGCGGCGACAGGAAGGCCGTCGCAAAGCACTTTGTTGCGCTCTCCACCAATGAAAAAGCGGTGGAGGAATTTGGTATATCCACCGACCACATGTACGGCTTCTGGGATTGGGTGGGCGGCCGCTATTCGATGGATTCGGCCATTGGCCTGTCCACCATGATCGCGATCGGACCGAAAGCATTCGGCGAGATGCTCGCAGGCTTCCACGCGATGGACGAGCATTTCCGTACCGCGCCGCTGGAACGCAATCTGCCGGTGATCATGGGATTGCTCGGCATCTGGTACACCGATTTCTTCAATGCCGAAACCGTTGCCGTGCTGCCGTACGAGCAATACCTGAAACGCTTTCCGGCCTATCTGCAACAGCTGACGATGGAGTCCAACGGCAAGCACGTCACCGTCGATGGCGCCACGGTCGATTACGCGACCGGCCCCATTTATTGGGGCGAGCCGGGCACAAATGGGCAGCATTCGTTCTATCAGCTGATTCATCAAGGGACGCGCCTGATTCCTTGCGATTTTGTCGGCTTTGGACAATCGCTGAACCCGTCGGGACGTCACCACGACTTGTTGCTGGCGAACATGATCGCGCAGGCCGAGGCATTGGCCTTCGGCAAAACGCGGCAACAAGTGGAGGATGAAGGGATCAGCGACGCACTCGCGCCGCATCGCGTGTTTGAGGGCAATCGTCCCTCCAGTTTGCTGCTTGCCGAGCGCCTCACGCCGACAGCGCTGGGTAGTTTGGTGGCCTTGTACGAGCACATCGTGTTCACGCAGGCGGCGATCTGGAATATCAATCCGTTCGACCAGTGGGGCGTGGAGCTGGGCAAGCAGCTTGCGCTGCGCGTGGTCGATGAGATCGAATCGCCGCGCAAGCCGCTCAATCACGACAGTGCGACCAATGCTTCCATTGCGTGGTATCGCAAGGCGCGCCGCAAGACGAGCGGCGGCGCATCGGCACCGGCTGCAACATCGCCTCATCGCGTACTGGTTATCGACATCGGCGGTAGTCATGTGAAGGCGATGCTCAGTGGCAACCCGCGCGAGGTGGAGATCAAGTCCGGCCGCACGTTGACACCGGAGATGATGGCCAAGCAATTGCGCGCCGCCATCCGTGGTTGGAAATACGATGCGGTAAGCATCGGCTACCCCGGTCCGTTGCTGCACGATCGTATCGCGCAGGAGCCGCGCAATTTGGGTAAGGGCTGGATCGGCTTTGACTTCGCGAAAGCCTTCGGTCGCCCGGTAAAAGTGGTCAACGACGCTGCTATGCAGGCGCTGGGCAGTTACGAAGGCGGCCGCATGTTGTTCCTCGGGCTCGGTACGGGATTGGGCACGGCGTTTATCGTCGACGGCATTGTCGAGCCGATGGAGCTGGCGCATCTTCCCTATAAGAAATCGACGTTCGAAGACTATGTGGGTGAACGCGGACTCAAGCGGCAAGGTAAGAAGAAATGGCACGCTCACGTCTTTGACGTGGTCGAACAGCTGCAGGCAGCGCTGGAGCCGGATTACGTCGTGCTTGGCGGCGGCAATGTGCGCCATCTGACCGAATTGCCCGCGGGCGTGCGTCGCGGCGACAACCATAATGCCTTTGCGGGCGGATTCCGTTTATGGGAGAACAAGGCATGAGCGCACAAAAGGGCAAGCTGCAGTTGGGCTTCGTCGGACTCGGCCGCATGGGTCTGAACATGGTGCGGCGAATGCAAGAAGCCGGTGTCGATTGCGTCGTGTTCGACACACATATCGACGCGCGCAAGGAGGCGGCCAGCCATGGTGCTACCGCCGCCGATTCGATACAGGACTTGGTCGCCAAACTGGATGCACCGCGTGCGGTGTGGTTGATGCTGCCCACCGCTGTAGTTGATGCCGTGCTCGATCAATTGACGCCGCTATTGAAGGCGGGCGATACCGTGATCGACGGCGGCAACTCGCATTACGTGGAAGATCTGCGTCGTGCTGAATCATTGGGCAAACATCAAGTGATGTATGTCGACGTCGGCGTAAGCGGCGGCGTCTGGGGCCGTGAGCGTGGTTATTGCCAGATGATCGGCGGCCCTGAGCTGGCTTATAAGCGATTGGAACCCGCGTTCGCCGCGTTGGCGCCGGGCGTGGACGCGGCGCCGCGCAGCGAAAGCCGCTCGGGTGATCCAACGCCGGCGGAAAAGGGTTATCTGTATTGCGGACCCAATGGCGCGGGGCATTTCGTAAAGATGGTGCACAACGGCATCGAGTACGGGCTGATGGCGGCGTACGCCGAAGGCCTCAACGTGCTGAAGAGTGCCAACGCCGGCAAACAACAACGAACTGCCGACGCCGAAACATCGCCACTGGAACATCCCGAACGTTATCAATACGACTTTCCTATCGGCGATGTTGTGGAGCTATGGCGGCGCGGCAGTGTAATCGGTTCGTGGTTGCTTGATTTGACCGCGATCGAGATGGGTCGCGATCCGACCTTGAAGGATTACACCGGTCGCGTTTCCGATTCGGGTGAGGGTCGCTGGACGGCGCAGGCGGCTATCGATGAGGGCGTGCCCGTGCCGGTACTTACGGCTGCGCTATTCGGACGCTTCACTTCGCAAGGCAACGAACTTTATGCCAACAAGGTGATGTCGGCGATGCGTCATGCATTCGGCGGCCACAACGAAATCAAAACCGGCAACAAGGACTGAGTCATGACTGCGACGACGCTTGTGATCCTGGGAGCAAGCGGCGATCTCACCCAACGCTTGCTGATGCCGGCGTTATATCGCCTGCAT
>JAATFF010000008.1 GCA_015655335.1 Lysobacterales bacterium
CCAAGCAACTTCCTGTCGCACGACTGGAAGACGGCTCCATGTGGGACTGGTAATTCAAATGGAATTTTCAATGAATAAGCTGCGCCTCAAAACCTTGATCGTCGCTGCCATGTTGACGGTGAGCGCACTCCCCGCGTGGTCGCAAACAACGATCTATCAAGATCCTAATCGCAGCTTCGAGGACCGCGCGGCCGATCTCGTCTCACGCATGACGCTCGCGGAAAAGGTTTCGCAAATGCAGAACAGCGCACCGGCGATACCTCGGCTTGGCGTGCCCGCCTACGATTGGTGGAGCGAGGGTCTGCACGGCGTGGCGCGCGCCGGCCAGGCGACCGTGTTCCCGCAGGCCATCGGACTTTCCGCGACGTTCGACACTCCGCTGATGAATCAGACTGCCACGGCCATCAGCGACGAAGCACGCGCCAAGCACAACGCGTTCGCACAACATGGCATGCGCGACCGCTATGAAGGGCTCACGTTCTGGTCGCCCAATATCAACATCTTCCGTGATCCACGCTGGGGACGCGGCCAGGAAACCTACGGCGAAGATCCGTTTCTCACCTCGCGCATGGGCATAGCCTTTGTGCGCGGCATGCAAGGCGACGATCCGACGTACCGCAAGCTCGACGCCACCGCCAAGCATTTCGCCGTGCACAGCGGCCCGGAGTCGGAACGCCATCACTTCGACGTGCATCCGAGCGAACGCGATCTGTACGAAACCTATCTTCCGGCCTTCCAAGCGCTGGTGCAGGAGGCGAAAGTCGACGCCGTCATGGGTGCATACAACCGCATCAACGGCGAGCCGGCCGCCGCAAGCAAAACGCTACTGCAGGACATCCTGCGCAAGGATTGGGAATTCAACGGCTACGTCGTCTCCGACTGCGATGCGATCGAAGACATCTATCTCCGCCACAAGACCGTGCAGACCGCCGAAGAGGCAGCTGCATTAGGTGTCAAGAACGGCGATGATCTCAACTGCGGCACAACCTACGCAGCGCTGACCGCGGCCGTTCACGATGGTCTGATCAGCGAAGCGGACATCGATACATCGGTCAAGCGCTTGATGTTTGCGCGCTTCCGACTCGGCATGTTCGATCCACCCGAACGCGTGCGCTGGGCGCAGATTCCCTACTCCGTCAACCAATCGCCGCAGCACGATGCGCTAGCGCGCCGTGCAGCGCAAGAATCGATCGTGCTGCTGAAGAACAATGGCATTCTTCCGCTATCGCGCAATGTGCAGCATATCGCGGTGATTGGTCCTACCGCCGACGACGTTGCGGCACTCCTGGGCAACTACAACGGCACGCCGGCGGCACCCGTGACGATCTTGCAGGGTATTCGCGAAGCCGCGCCGAACGCACACGTCACCTATGTTCATGGTGCTGAGCTTGTCGAAGGCTTCGACGGCTCCGGCTCGGGTGACCTGATTGAATCGACCTACCTACGTCCCTCGGAAAACGCCACCGAGCATGGCCTGAAGGGCGAATATTTTCGTGGCGGCGATTTCACGACGTCGCCGGTTCTGACACGCATCGATCCGACCATCGGCTTTCACTGGGATCACAGCACACCGACCGACGATCTCGTCGCCCGTGGCGAGTTACCCGAAGAGAAGGCGCTGGCCAACAACAATTTCAGCGTGCGTTGGAGCGGACGACTGTTGCCGCCGGTATCCGGTCGCTATGAACTGAACGCCGTCGCCAACAACGGATTCCGCCTATACATCGATGACCGTTTGGTGATGGACACGTGGAACACAAATTCCCCACCGCAGAGCAAAGGCGCCTCAGTCGATCTTGAAGCAGGCAAGGCCTACAAGCTTCGTCTCGAATACGCCAAGGGCACCCAAAACGACGATGTACGGCTGACCTGGCATCTGCCTGGCGCCAAGCCAGCCTTCGAGGAAGCACTCGACGCTGCACGCCGGGCCGATGTGGTGATCTTCGTAGGCGGATTGACCAGCAATCTGGAAGGCGAGGAAATGAAGGTCAATTACCCCGGTTTCGCCGGTGGTGACCGGACCGATTTGCGCTTGCCGGCGTCGCAGGAAAAACTGCTCGAAGCGCTACAGGCAACCGGAAAGCCTGTCGTGCTGGTGCTGACCACCGGCTCGGCGCTCGCCATCGACTGGGCCAAGCAACACATACCGGCCATCCTGGTTGCCTGGTATCCAGGTCAGCGTGGCGGCAATGCCGTCGCAGATGTCTTGTTCGGCGACGTCAATCCTGCCGGGCGCTTGCCCGTCACCTTCTACAGGGCCGACGAAAAACTGCCGGCCTTCGACGATTACAACATGGAAGGACGCACCTACCGCTACTTCAAAGGTGAGCCGCTCTATCCGTTCGGCTTCGGGCTGTCGTATACACACTTCACGTATACGGATCTGCGGCTCGATCGTCATACGGTCGGCGCCAAGGATCGCGTGCACGTTACGGTGCAGGTGAAGAATTCGGGTCAGCGCGCCGGTGACGAAGTCGTCCAGCTCTACCTGCGTCCGCTCCATGCGCCGCATGCCCGTGTCACCAAGGAACTGCGCGGCTTCCAGCGTCTGAACCTGCAAGCCGGTGAAGAGCAAAGCGTCTCATTCGATATTTCGCCGGACGTCGACCTCAAGTATTACGACGACGTGCATCACGCTTACGCGGTCGACCCGGGAAGCTACGAAGTGCAGATCGGTGCCTCCAGCTCCGATATCCGTCTGGTCAACGATTTCGTCGTCCACCATTGACGGAGCGTAGGATGCATTACGAGTCCAAGAGGAGCATCGGAAGACACCGCATCGTGTTCTTTGGCGAGCCGCTGATGCGGCTGTCGCCACCCAGGAACGAACTCCCGCTGCAGTCGCCATGCTTCGATGTGCACTTCGGTGGTGCGGAAGCGAATGTCGCCGCATCACTCGCCATACTCGGTCACGACTGCACCATGATCAGTGCGCTACCGGATAACGTGCTTGGTCACGCGTGTGCGGGGGAGCTGCGACGCCATGGCGTGGACACCACCGCTCTGCACTATGCAGCGGGGCGGATGGGGCTCTATGTCCTCTCGCCGGGTGCCATGCATCGTCCTTCCGACGTGCTCTACGATCGTGCCGATTCCGTGTTCGCTCGGATGTCGCCCGATGCTTACGATTGGCCCCATCTGCTTGTCGGGGCTCAATGGCTGCACCTTTCCGGCATCAACCTGGCGCTGGGTGAAGCGACGACGCAAGCGGCGCTAGCTGCCGTGCGCGCAGCACGGGTGGCTGGGTTATCGATCTCGTTCGACTGCAATTACCGCAGCAAGTTGTGGGGGGCGCGTGCGGCGCAGGCACCTGCCTTGCTGCACGCGATCGCCGCGGAGGCCGATGTGATCTTCGGTAACGATCGCGACATGGCGCTGATCCTCGGCGTGGATTTTTCTCACGTAGACGCAATCGATCGCTTTCGCGCGGCCGCCAACGCTGCATTCGCAGCATGGCCGCGTCTTCAGCGCATGGCGTCGACGGAACGCCACTACCGCACCGTCGATGATCAGGACATTTTCGGCTTGATGGCGACGCGCGACCGCGTGTTGACCACACCCACACATACGCTGGCGGGCATCGTCGATCGCATTGGAGGCGGCGATGCTTTCGCCGCTGGCCTGTTGCACGGCCTGTTCCGGAACATGACCGATGATGCCACACTCAATTTCGCAATCGCAGCGGCCTGCCTCAAACACTCGATACCTGGCGATATCAACGTGCTGCGTGAAGCCGACATGCTCGCTTTCCTCGAGCAAGGCGGTTTTGAGGTGAAGCGTTGATGGTCGATGCCGCCCTCCATCATCGTGGGCGTTTGTCGGAGCCATCGCTGACCGCCCTTCCCGCGTCGATCATCCGCCCCGCATACGCGCCAAGTCGTACAAGCATCAGCATCGTGCATATAGGTGTTGGCGCATTCCATCGCGCGCACCAGGCCGCTTATATCGACGATCTGCTTACGGATCATCCGGACTGGGCGATCTGCGGCGTTTCTCTGCACAGTGCCGACGTGCGCAACGCGCTGCAGCCGCAAGATGGCCTTTACACGCTGGCACTGTTGGGTCAGCAAACCCAGCTGCGCGTGATCGGTTCGATCCGCGAATTGCTATGCGCCCGCGATGAAGCTGACGCTGTGTTGACGAGGCTTGCCGATCCCGCCGTGCGACTGGTAACGCTGACGATTACCGAAAAGGGCTATTGCCTGTCGGGCCATGATCTCGACATTGCCCATCCGGACATCGCACACGATCTTGCCTCGCCCGAAGCGCCGCGTAGCGCCATCGGTTATATCGTCGCCGGCTTGCGCGCGCGGCATCGACGTGGAATAACTCCTTATACCGTGCTCAGCTGCGACAACCTTGCCGAGAACGGCCATCGGCTGCGTCGCGCCGTGCTGCAATATGCGCAACACATCGATATCGGGCTGGCTGACTGGATCGAAGCCAAGGTAGCCTTCCCGTGCTCGATGGTCGACAGCATTACGCCTGCTTCTGACGATGCGCTGCGCGAACGCGTCAGCGGCGAGCTAGGTTGCCAAGACGCGTGGCCGATTCAACGCGAAACGTACACGCAGTGGGTGATCGAAGACCGCTTCTGCAACGATCGTCCGCCATTCGAACATGTCGGAGTGACGATGAGTCACGACATTGCCGGTTACGACCGCGCCAAGCTCCGCTTTCTCAATGGTGCGCATTCGAGTTTGGCGTATCTAGGTTCGCTGATGGGCATCGAGACGGTCGCCGAGGCGATGAGCGAGCCGCTGCTTGCTGGTTTCGTGGAACGACTGATGCGCGAAGCCATCGCCTCCGTGATCGCCATACCAAGCAATCTTGACGCCCATGCGTATATCAACGCCATTCTCGATCGATTCCGTAATCCGGCGATTCGTCATCTTCTCTCGCAAATAGCCTGGGATGGATCGCAGAAACTGCCGGTGCGCCTTTTAAGCACGATCACCGATGCACTCGTCGCAGGCAAGCCTATCGACGCGCTATGTCTACCCATTGCAGCGTGGATGCATTTTGTCCGCAGGCAGGTTCAGCGTGGCGTCGTGCTGGTCGATCCGCTCAACGACACACTGATAGCTATCGCCCACGCGTGCGTTGGCGACGCACAAGCGGATGTGCCGGTGTTTCTGGAGCTGCACGGGATCTTTGCCCCGTTACACGACGATGAACGATTCATCCGCGCGCTACGCAGCGCCTATGTCGCGCTTGGCGACGCAACACCGGCATCCGTGTCACGTGCATTGGCTTTGGCTTTGGCGAAGACCGTCTAGAAAGCGCTCGGGAATCCGCTATCAGCAACACCCCGATCACCACCGGAAAGCGTCGAGAGAAAATGAGAAACAAGTACTTCCTGATCGGGATGAGCCTGTTCGCCTTGTTTGCCTGTGTGGCGCAGGGCACAGAATTACCGACGATCACGCTGAAGAACGGCGCAAGCGAATTGATCGTCCACGGCAAGCCATACCTCATTCTAGGTGGAGAATTGGGAAACTCCTCGGCGGGAACGGAAGCTCAGGCTGACACCATCCAGCCCCGCTTGGCCAGCCTTCGCGTCAATGCGGTCCTCATTCCCGTCGCCTGGGAACAGATGGAGCCGACGGAGGGAACGTATGATTTTCGAATTCTCGATCATTGGATCGATGTGGCCCGCCAACACCAATTGCACCTCGTCCTTCTATGGTTTGGGAGCTGGAAAAACGGTTTTTCCGATTACGCACCAGGTTGGGTGAAAGCCGATACCCAGCGCTTCCCGCGCGCGCGTTCCATCGATGGCGCGCCGCTGGACATCCTCTCGACATTCGGCGAAGAAACGCAGCGCCTGGATAGCCGCGCCTTTGCCGCCCTGATGGCGCACGTTCGGAAAATAGACCCACAGCAACAGACAGTCTTGATGGTGCAGGTCGAGAATGAAGTGGGTTATCGCGGTGATCGGCGGGATCGCGCCGCGGAGGCTAATCGTGTTTTCAACGATGCTGTTCCGCAGTCGCTTTTGCAGGCGCTGCAGTCAAAGCGCGGCGCATTGACACCTGAGCTTGGCGCCCAGTTCAACCCGCGTGGGCAGACATGGAATCAGGTATTCGGCGATGCCGCCGATGAAGCGTTCATGGCGTGGCGTTACGCCACTTATATCGACGCTGTTGCGCAGACAGGCAAAGAACAATACGCACTTCCCATGTATCACAATGCGCAACTCCCCGCACCCATGGAGCGGGCCGGCGAGTATCCGAGTGGCGGCCCGCATCCTTACTATCAACAGATCTATCGCGCCGTAGCGTCCCACATCGACTTCTATTTCCCGGATATTTACTGGCCGGAATTCGCGCACTGGGTTCAGCGCTATCAGGCATTGGACAACCCCATCTTCATTCCCGAAGCCAAGATCGACAGCGCGCCCTACAACGCTTTATATGCCTATGGAGAGGCGAAGGCCTTTGGCTCTTCCCCATTCGGCATCGATAACCTGCCACTGCCAAGCAACGAGACAGATCCGCTTCCGCTCATCACGCAAGTCTATGGTGCACTGAATGAACTGGGTGATCTTCTTCCTCCAGCACAAGCCGAAGGACGCACGCGTGGCATGGTTCTCCACGCATCCGGTCCGAGACCAAGCCAAACGGTTGCTCTAGGTGGCTACCTTTTCCAAGCCGCACTCTCGCGATCATGGCCAGCAAAAACCTTATTGACTGACGACGGCGGGATGCTCGTACTCGAATCCCATCCCAATGAGTTCTATGTCGTGGGAAGCGGACTAACCGTCACGATGACGCGCGACCCAGATGTAGATTCACGGTTCGCAGGGATCAGCAGCATCGAAGAAATGTGCGGGTCAGGCACCCATTGGACGGTGCTGCGACGACTGAATGGCGATCAAAGCAATCAAGGACGGCAACTCGCCATGGATGCGCACCAAATACGGATCTATCGCGTACGCCTCTACGCGGCCATCCGCTAGCGGGCGAAGAAGCGCGCTCTTGTTAGCTTCCCGTCAGAGTTTATAAGCGCTCTTTGGCAGATTATAAGCAAGGTCCACAGCAAGTTCTGCAGCCTCGTCCTCACCCATGCGATGTTCGGCCACCAACTTGGTGAGGAAGCTGCAATCCACGCGACGCGCGACATCGTGACGTGCCGGAATCGACAAGAAGGCTCGCGTGTCGTCGTTGAAACCCACGGTGTTGTAGAAGCCTGCGCTGCTCAACGTCCATTCGCGGAAGCGCCACATACCTTCCGGTGCGTCGTGGAACCACCACGCCGGCCCGAGAAACAGTGCGGGATAGTGACCCGCCAGCGGCGCCAGCTCGCGGCTATAGGTGCTCTCATCCAGCGTAAACAAGATCAGTTTGAAATTCGGCTCGTTACCGAAGCGATCCAACAGTGGCTTGAGCCCGTTCACATATTCGGTACGCAGCGGAATGTCCGCGCCTTTGTCGCGACCATAGCGCTCGAACAACGCGTGGTTGTGATTGCGGAAACAGCCGGGGTGGATCTGCATCACCAGGCCGTCGTCAAGACTCATCGCCGCCATTTCAGTGAGGATTTGCGCGCGGAACAATTCCGCATCCTCTGCCGTCGCATGACCGCGCACGACCTTGTCGAACAGTTTGCTGGCTTCGACGGTGGAAAGGTTGGCTGTCGCTGCCGTCAGGTGACCGTGATCGGTCGACGTCGCTCCGGCCTTGGCGAAGAAAGCACGGCGCTGCCGATGTGCGCGCAGGTAGCCGTTCCAGCTATAGACGTCCTCGCCGGTGATCTCGCCGAACTGTTGTAGCGACGCCGCGAACTGCTCGTGCTCGGGATCGACGACGGCATCTGGCCGATAAGCCGTGATAACACGTCCACCCCACCCGCTTTCGCGAATGGCTGCGTGGTGCTGCAGCGGGTCGAGCGGCGACTCGGTCGTGGCGATCAACTCGATATTGAAGCGTTCGAACAAAGCCCGCGGACGGCATTCGGGCCGCTGCAAAGTCTCGGTAATGTGGTCGTAATACAGATCGGCCGTGTTCGCATCTAAGCGCACGCCTATGCCGAAGACGTCATGGAAAACATGGTTCAGCCACATCGACGACGGCGTGCCGCGGAACACGTGGAAATGCTTGGCGAACACGCGCCACGCCTCGCGCGGATCCACGTTTGAACGCGACCCATCGCGACGTGGTATGCCTAATGCATCCAGCGATACGCCCTGGCTGTAAAGCATGCGAAACACGTAGTGATCCGGAATCAGCAGCAGCTCCGTCGCATTGGCGAACGGGCTGTTTTCCGCAAACCACGCCGGATCAGTGTGGCCGTGTGGACTGATGATCGGCAGCTTCGCAACATGCGCGTACAGGCGCCGGGCAATCGCACGCTGCGCTTGATCGCTCGGAAAAAGACGGTCTTCATGCAGCGTCAACGAGTTCGTTTCAGTGTTCATGGCGTGAGTTTTTTTGGATGCGATGCAGCGAAATGAAGGTTGAAATTGGCTTGAATCAGCGTTGCCACGTGAACGTAGTCATCCATGCGTCTCAAGGTCGACCCGGTCGATGGTATTCGCCTGGCTCCCCGCCTGTCGCGCTGTCGTTCAGTTGCGCGGGCTCCAGTCGCGGCGTCAGCACTTGGACAACGACGAGTGCAAACAAATAAGCCAAGCCAGCCATCAGGAAAACGGGCACATAGCTATGCGTGGTTTGCAGAAGGATGCCGATAACCGTCGATATCAGCATGCCACCGACCGCACCTGCGAATCCGCCGATACCGACCACGGAAGCTACTGCATGCCGCGGAAACATATCCGAAGCCAACGTATACACATTGGCTGACCAGCCTTGATGCCCCGCCGTAGCCAAGCCGACGAGCCCGACCGCTAGCCATAGATTGTCAGCCTTCGCCGCGAAGATGACCGGCACGATCAACAGTGCGCACGTCAACATCGCTCCCTTGCGTGCCCGATTGACGCTCCAGCCACGCTTGATCAAACGGCCGGCAAACCAACCGCCTGCAATGCTACCGACATCGGCGAGCAGGAAAATCGTAATCAGCGGCATGCCCAATTCCAACAGAGTGAGGCCGTATTCGGCATGCAGGAATTTCGGCAACCAAAAGAGAAAAAACCACCAGATCGGATCGGTGATGAATTTCGCTGCAACTAGGGCCCATGTTTGTCGATAACGAAGCAATTGCGGCCATGGCAGGCGAATGGTCGAACCGGATGGGTCGTGGCCGATATACGCCCACTCTGCGGCTGACAGTTTGGGCTGATCAGCTGGCGTTCGATACGTCAGCAACCACACCGTCACCCATATAGCGCTTAACCCGCCGGTGAAAAGGAAGGCCGCCTGCCAGCCCCATCGCGCAGCGACCACCGGCACCAGCATCGGCGCAACGATGGCGCCGATATTCGAACCCGAGTTGAAGATGCCGGCGGCCAGCGCGCGTTCCCGCTGTGGAAACCATTCGGCCACGGTCTTGATGGCTGCCGGAAAATTACCGGATTCGCCCAGCCCGAGCGCAAAACGCGCGATGGCGAAACTGACCACGCCGACGGCAAGCGAATGGCCCATCGCGGCGAGGCTCCAGATACCGATGGCCAAGGCGTAGCCGATGCGCGTGCCGAACCGGTCGATGACGGCACCGGCACAAAGCAATCCGATGGCGTACGCGGCCTGGAACGCCGTCACGATGTAGCTGTATTCGAGTTCGCTCCAGCCGATTTTTTCCTGAAGAAACGGCGCGAGGACTCCCAACACCTGACGGTCGATGTAGTTGATGGTGGTTGCCGCCAGCAACATGGCGCACACCCGCCATCGGTACTTGCCGACCTTCACGACCAGCTTCGAAGCGATTGTCGTCTGACTGACTTCGTCCATATCACATCCACGCTAACCAACTTTTCGACCTGCCCTTTACGCCCTGATAGGAATCGGCGCGGCCATTTCGAACCGTGCGTGGCGGGCAACATGTCGGCCTCGCTACATCCCCTGGCCGGCTTCTATCTTTGCACCAACTTGTTAGCGCTACCACTAACACATTCGGATTTGCGAAAGCTACGTGACGAATTTCCCATGAGTAGCCGCCCTTCTTGGTGCTCATTACGCTCGGCATTTGCCGGCATTTGCCGGCATTTTCAGCGGTTTCGGCCATCCATTTGCTCAATGCTGCCATGCAGCGTGCTAGTTCAAAATGTTAGCGCTACCTTTTTGGAAGAACGAATCCAAAGCCGTCCCAGCGGTGGTTGCATCAAACATTTGTTCGACGGGCGTGCAGTGGGACTCGGTGGGGACCAGTCACAAGAAATCGGGAGGGAAGTACGGTGCAGATCCAATTCGCAAGAACCATGTTATCCCGCGCATTGGCGCTTGCTTTGCTTAGTTCGGCGGGTATCGCGCACGCACAAAGTCAGTCGCAATCCCAAGCTCCATCGCAGAACCCAGCAACATCGCAAAACCAGACGTCATCGCAAACGCAAGCGACCTCCCAGGGGCAAAACCCGCAACAGCCTTCCAAAGCGCAGGCCAAGCAGCTCAGCGCCGTTAACGTCAATGGCGGCTATCGCAGCAGTATTCAGTTCTCGACTGACGCCAAGCGCGACGCAACCAATGTCGTCGACACGGTGTATGCCGAGGACATCGGCAAATTTCCCGACACCAACATCGCCGAATCGCTGAACCGTATCCCTGGCGTGCAGATGTCGCGAGACGTCGATGGCGAGGGTATGAATATCCAGATTCGCGGCCTCGGTACCGACTTCACCAAGATCCTGCTCAACGGCGACCAACTCGCCATCGCTTCCTCGGGCACTCTCGACGCGCAGAACCAGAACCGCGAAGTGGACCTGGATCTACTCCCCACCGAGTTCTTTACACAGTTGACGGTGAACAAAACGCCGGAACCCAGCATGACGGAAGGCGGCGTGGCCGGCGTGGTCGATATGCGCACCACGCGCCCGTTCGACAATCCGGGCACCCACCTGACTTATTCGGCGCTTAGCAGTTACAACTCCATTGGCGACGACGTAAAACCGCGTGGTGCCGTGATCGGCAGCTGGACCAACTCGTCCAACACGTTCGGGGCATTGATCGGTTTGACGGCCTCGCGCAGCGACTATGACGTGCGTGGCTTCGAGACGATCGGCTGGACCACCCCCAATTTGAGCGCCGCCCAGTGCGGCACAGCGGGCGCTTGCAGTCCCTCCGGCGGCAGTTGGGTCATCCCGGGAACCGTGCCGGCTGGCGCCGGTGCCGGGCTCACGGCTGGTCAGACGATCAACAATGCGTGGCTGCTTGCCAACAATCCCGGCTTAAAGACCGCGCAGATAGCAAACGCACTGATTCCACGCCTGGCTCGCGACGCATACATCCAGGGCACCAACGATCACCAATCGGCCCTGATGTCGCTGGAGTTCCGTCCGGACGAACGCGCGCATTTCTATCTCGATACGCTGTTCTCCAAGCAGGAGCGGGACTTCAATCGCCTCGACATGGATCTGGTCGGCCGTAGCGGCCAGATGATCCCGGTCGGCATGCAGGTGGATCAGAACAATGTGGTGACCCAAGCCACTTTCGCTAACGCGCAGTACTTTCTGGAGGCGCGTCCTTACGAGGAACACGTTCACTTCTACAACATCAACCCGGGCGGCGAATTTCTATTCGGCGACGACGAGAACATCAAGCTCGATTTTCAGGGCTACTCGCAACGCAGCTGGTATTTCAACGAGCAACCGACCGTTGCGGTTCAGACACCGCTCGGCCAAGGCACCACGGTCAACTACAACAACGCCGGCGGCAACTATCCGACCATCACGCCGAACGTCAATCTCAACAATCCCGCCCTGGGATGGATCTGGTATCGCCTCAACGTCGATAACGAATCGCGCGTCACTAACAACAAGGGCACGCGCGAAGACCTGCAAATTGGCGACGACGACAACAACGTCAAGCTTGGTATTGCCTACGACGACATCGCACGCCAGATCAACGCGTATGTGGACACCACGGCGTGGCAGAACTATGGCGAAGCGGCTGTGCCGGCCTCTCAGCTGCCGTCATACCTAACGCCGGGACCGGCTGGCTTCATCGGCGTGAATTACGCGGCGATCATGGCGGCGACGCATTACGGCTACTTCGAGTCGACTGCCCCCTTGTCCACCGCTGCCGCTACCGGCGCCGGTACCGGCAACATCGAGGAAAGCACTTGGGCGTGGTACCTGGAAGGCAATGGCAAATACGATCTGTGGGGGAACGATCTTCGCGTCAATGCGGGCGTGCGCCACGCTTATACCGATCAGACCATCGCCGGTCCGTCACAGATCGGCGGGCAGCTGCAATACTTAACCCTGAAGCACAACTACGGTATGTATCTGCCGTCGTTCAACTTGGCCTATAACGTCGCCGACAACGTCATCGTGCGCCTGGACGGGTCACGCACAATGACGCGTCCCGATCCCAGTTCGATGCTGCCCAACACCAACTTTAGCGATCCTGCGGGCGAAGTCGCCACCCAGGGCAATCCGAGGCTGACACCGTACATCTCCACCAACCTGGACTTTGGCGGCGAATGGTATACGGGCAACGAAGGCTATGTCGGTCTGGATATGTTCGGCAAGCGCGTCAACGGCTTCACAGTCAACGGCATCAACCTGATTCCCTTCACACAGTTAGGCATTCCCTTTGCAACGCTGACACCCACACAGCAAGAGGCGATCAACTTGCGTGGCGGCCCAAACGCCGCGATAGTGCAAGTCGAGCAACAGGTCAATGCCGACGGTACGCTGTTCATCAAGGGTGCCGAAGCGAACTGGGTGCAGCCGCTCGACTTCATCTATAAGGGTCTCGGCGTCCAGGCGAACTACACCGTCATCTCGCAGAAGAACATCGGCAGCGGCATACCGGCGCAAGCCGTGGGTATCTCACCCCATGCCTACAACGTGACAGGATATTGGGAAGGCTACGGTGCGACGGTTCGTTTGTCCTATGTGTGGAACTCTGCGCAGATCAGCTCCACGCCGGACCAGAACGGCTTACCGTTCGGGCAGATCAAGACCGACGCACGCGGCCAGCTGGACATGTCCGCGAGCTATCAGTTCGCGCATCTGCCATCGAAACCCATGGTCACGTTCGACTTCATCAACATGACGAAAGCAGCTCTTCGTTCGACCTTCACTTACGAGAATGCCGCGTATACCTACTACACGCCAGGCTATACGATCATGCTCGGCATACGCGGCAGCTTCTGATCGCCGATTCAACGCGTGATGCATCAGCGGCCCGCCCGGCTCAATCATGCCCGGCGGGCCGTGCTGTGTCATGGTCCGGGCTATCCGTTACACGCCATACGTTGCATAACCTGTAGAAGAAAAGCCCACTACGCATGAACAGCACTTCCCAAGAACTCTCAGTCACGGAAAAAGTGGGCTACAGCCTTGGCGATCTGTCGGCCAATCTGATCTTCCAGACGCTGGTCACTTTCCTGGCATTCTTCTACACCGACGTATTCCGGATTCCCGCGGGCACCGCGGCGGCGATCATCTTCACCGTCGGTATGCTCGGGGCTTTCGTGTTTACACCGATCATTGGATTGATCGCGGATCGCACGCATACGCGCTGGGGAAAATTTCGACCGTGGGTGCTGTGGACAGCCATTCCCTTCGGTGCACTCTCCCTGTTGGCATTCAGCACGCCAGCGTTGGGCGAGCGTGGAAAAGTGACATACGCGTTGGCCACTTATTCGCTGCTGGTGTTGGTCTACGTCGCCAACAACCTGCCCTATTCCGCCTTGAGCGGCGTACTGACCGGCAGCATGGCGCAACGCAATAGTCTTTCGTCCTACCGCTTCGTGGCGGTCATGGTGGCGCAATTCATCATCCAAGTGCTGTTGCTGCCGCTGGTGCTCATTCTCGGCCATGGCGACAAGGCGCTCGGCTTCCACAACACGATGACGCTGTTTGCCATCGTGGGCACCGTGTTTTTCCTGATTACGTTCTTGACCACCAAAGAGCGCATCGTACCTAGCGCGGAACAGAGCTCCAGCGTTCGCGTCGACCTCGTCGATCTAATGAGAAACCGGCCTTGGCAGATCATGTTGGCCGTCACGGTGCTGGTGTTTATCAATCTCGCGCTCAAGGGCGGCATGTACATCTATTACTTCAAGTACTACTTGAGCGAGACGCAACTGAGCGCGTTCCTGGATCACGTCGGCTTCAACGGTGTTATCGCGGGATTGAACAAGCTGCTGGTCGACATCGGACTGACCGAGTTCAGCTGGCCGAAAGATGCGCCGACGTCAGCGTTCAGCCTGTTCAATGGACTGGGCATTATCTTCATGATTGTCGGCATCGGCTTTTCCAAACGGCTCGCCGATCGATTCGGCAAGCGCGATGTTTTTCGCGGCGCCCTTCTTGCGTCCACTCTCTTCTTGCTTGCTTTCTATGTTTTCCCGCCGGGCGCTATTGGCCTCGTCGTCGTCTCGTACATCTTCCACGGCTTCTTCTACGGCATCACCATTCCCTTGCTATGGGCGATGATCGCCGACGTGGCGGACTATTCCGAATGGAAGAATCATCGTCGCGCCACTGCAATCATCTTCTCCGCCATGCTTTGCGGGCTGAAGTTTGGACTCAGCGTAGGTAGCGCGTTGGTCGCCGGCATCTTGGCGTTCTACGGCTATGTCGCCGATGCACTTACGGAATCGCCAGGCGTCGTCCACGGCATCCGGCTGACAGTTAGCCTGCTCTGCTCCATCCCTTTCCTGCTGGCCGTGGTGTTGCTTTTTCTCTACGAGATCGGCAAGCCCATGGAGTTGCACATCGAGCAAGAGTTAAGTGCGCGACGGCTTTCGGTTGATGCAGGCGCTTGATCTCGACATACATTTTTTACGGCTATTCACCATGTCAGACGAAATCACAAAGATCGATCTAGCGTCGTTGGCCGCGAGGGCCATTTCGCAACCGTTGGTGACGCATATGTACACCGCGGACCCTTCTGCGCATGTGTTCAACGATGCCATCTACATCTACCCCTCGCACGACATCGACGGCGGCGTTCCCTTCAACGACAACGGCGATCATTTCTGCATGGAGGATTACCACGTCTTCCGTATGGCCTCGCCCGACAGCGAAGCCGTCGATTGCGGCGTCGCTTTACACGTCAAAGACGTGCCGTGGGCCGAGCGGCAGATGTGGGCACCGGATGCCGCCTGCAGGAACGGTCGCTACTACCTCTACTTCCCGGCGAAACGCCCTAACGGCAAATTCCAGATCGGGGTAGCGGTAGCGGATCGTCCAGAAGGTCCCTTCGTGCCCGAACCCGAAGCCATTGACGGCAGCTACTCCATCGACCCGGCCATCTACGAAGACGACGATGGCGCGTTCTACATGTACTTCGGCGGCATCTGGGGCGGACAGTTGCAGAAATATCGCCACAACACTTACGCCGAAACCAACGAAGAACCCAATGCTGACGAGCCGGCATTGGGACCGCGCATCGCCAAGCTCAGTGATGACATGAAGCAGTTTGCCGAAACGCCGAGAGAGATCGTCATCCTGGACGAGAGCGGACATACGCTGCGGGCAGGCGATCACGATCGTCGTTATTTCGAAGCGCCGTGGATGCATAAATATCAGGGCACGTATTACTTATCGTATTCCACCGGCGACACGCACTTGCTGTGCTATGCGACAAGCAACAATCCGTACGGACCCTTCACCTATCGTGGACAGATCCTGTCCGAAGTCGTCGGCTGGACGACGCACCATTCCATCTGCGCATTTGCCGGTAAGTGGTATTTGTTCTATCACGATTCGATTTTGTCAGGCGGCGTAACGCACCTGCGCTCGATGAAAATGACGGAACTGCACTATGACGAACAGGGCGCAATCGTGAGCCTCGATCCCTATGGAAAGTAATTCCTACCAAGCGGAGGCTCCCCTCAACGACGCGCTGAGTCCGCTCGCTCCCGGCTCATTGATCCGCATCGCACATGGCGCGCTTGCTGTCGATATCGCGCCTTCGGCCGGCGGTCGCGTTGCGCAGATCACCTTCGATCGTATCGCATGGCTGGTGGGTCACAGCCATGAACACCAATCGATGATCGCGTGGGGAAGCTATCCGATGCTGCCGTGGGCAGGCCGCATTCGGCATGGCCGATTCCATTTCCGTGGCCGCGACTACCAGCTTGCACTCAATTTCGGCCACCACGCCATTCACGGCGTTGCATTCGGGACGCCATGGCAGGTCGATGAACATTCATCCACGCATGTCGACCTCTCGCTACAACTGCCCGAGGACGAGCATTGGCCCTTTGGCGGTACTGCTCGTCAACGCATGGAAGTCAGCGAGAACCGATTGCGGATGACATTGACGCTGACAGCTGGCGAACATGCCATGCCGGCAACGATTGGGTGGCATCCGTGGTTTCTGAAACCTGATCGGTTCGATTTTGAGCCTAGCGGCTTTTATCCGCGTGATGCAGAAGGCATCGCCAGCCTTCCTTTGGCACAGCCACCTTCAGGGCCGTGGGACGACTGCTTTATTAACGACAAGCCCGTACTCATGCGTCGACTTGGGCAAACCCTTCGGCTTACGTCTGACTGCAATCACTGGGTGATCTACGACGAAACCGATCACGCAACGTGCGTCGAACCGCAAACCGGTCCGCCCGATGCATTCAACCTTGCTCCGGCATCCTGGCTCTCTCCAGGATCGTCCATCTCTGCTTGGTTTGCGCTGGAGTGGGTATAGCGATCATTCGATCGTTTTGTTCGTGCCATCACGTCCCAAACGCCATGTGCCATACGCGACGCAGTCGTGTTGCATCAGCCGATCGAATCCGTCCAAGCATAAGCGTCTTTTTTGCCTTTTGCGATTAGACAAAAAAAGGGACTTACGTTGCCGTAAGTCCCTGGTGTAATTGGTGGGTCGTCCGAGATTCGAACTCGGGACCAATAGATTAAAAGTCTACTGCTCTACCGACTGAGCTAACGACCCGCAAAAAAGTTAGCTGGTAATTTTATGGCCTTAGCGCCCGACACACAAGCTAATCAGGCGTATCGGGTCGGATCGGGTAATCCGGCCTCGCGAAATCCCTGTGCACGCAGCCGGCAGGCATCGCAGTGCCCGCACGCGCGCCCTTGGGCATCGGCCTGATAGCAGCTCACGGTGGCCGTGAAATCGACGCCCAGGCGCTGACCCTCGCGAGCGATGTCGGCCTTGCTCATGGACATCAGCGGCGCATGGATGCGGATGCCGGCGCCTTCGACGCCAGCCTTGGTGGCCACGTTCGCGAGGCGCTCGAACGCCTCGATAAAGGCGGGGCGGCAATCTGGATAGCCGGAGTAGTCCACGGCGTTCACGCCGCACCAGATTTCGGTGGAGCCGAGTACCTCGGCCCAACCCAGTGCAATCGACAGCATGATGGTGTTGCGCGCAGGCACGTAAGTGACGGGAATGCCCTCTCCGCCCTGCTCAGGCACATCGATATCTGCAGTCAGCGCCGAGCCGCCGATGCTGCGCAGATCGACGTGCACGGTCTTGTGTTCGACGGCGCCGAGCATGTGCGCCACGCGCGCTGCGGCTTCCAGTTCCGAGCTGTGGCCCTGACCGTAGGCCACGCTAAACGCGTGAATCTGATAGCCCTGCTGGCGAGCCATGGCGAGTGTAACGGCCGAGTCCATGCCTCCGGATACGAGGATGACGGCCTTGCGGGGAGTGGGTTCTGACATCGATGCATTCCTACTTGCTCAAACGGCCGGTCAC
>JAATFF010000087.1 GCA_015655335.1 Lysobacterales bacterium
CGCATAACGGCTGCCGTCCCCCCAAGAAACGTCGCGTCTAAGGAGCGTAACCATGGCACGTTATCGTGGAGCTACCTGCAAACTCGCGCGTCGTGAAGGTTCGGACCTGAGCCTGAAGAGCCCGGCGCGCGCTATCGATTCCAAGTGCAAGCTGGAGAACAAGCCTGGTCAGCATGGTGCCAACAAGCGCATGCGCATGTCCGACTACGCCGTTCAGCTGCGCGAGAAGCAGAAGGTCAAGCGCATTTACGGTGTGCTCGAGCGTCAGTTCAGCAACTACTACTCCAAGGCGTCGACCCTCAAGGGCAACACCGGTGAGAACTTGCTGCGCTTGCTCGAGAGCCGTCTGGACAATGTTGTCTATCGCATGGGTTTTGCGGTCACTCGCGCCCAGGCTCGCCAGCTCGTTTCGCACAAGGCCATCCTGGTCAACGGCAAGAAGGTCAACATCCCCTCGTACCAGGTTCGTCCGGGCGATGAGATCGCACTGACCGAGCGCGCTCGCACCCAACTGCGCGTGCAGGAAGCCGGCACCGTGTTCGACACCATGGACCTGCGTCCGCAATGGGTCGAAGTGGATAGCAAGAAGTTCGCCGGCACGTTCAAGTCGGTGCCGGATCGTGCAGACCTGCCGACCGACATCAACGAAGCGCTGATCGTCGAGCTTTACTCGAAGTAATCAACCGGAGCACTGCATGGCAGTTTCGTCAACTAGCGTGCTGCGGCCTCGTGGCCTCAGCGTTGAACAGCTCGGACCGAATCGCGCCAAGGTGGTAGTGGAGCCGCTCGAGCGTGGTTTCGGCCACACCTTGGGTAACGCGTTGCGTCGCGTGCTGCTCTCCTCGATCCCTGGCAGCGCCATCGTCGAGGTTGAAATTGATGGCGTGCTTCACGAATACACCACCCTGGAAGGTTTGCAGGAGGACGTGATCGAAGTCCTGCTGAACCTCAAGGAAGTGGCAATTCGTCAGCACACGGGTGACGAAGTCACCCTGACCTTGGCCAAGAAGGGCAAGGGCGTGGTCACGGCCGGCGACATCGTCGTCGATCATTCGGTTGAGATCATCAATCCGGAACACGTGATCTGCCACTTGACCAAAGATATCGCGCTGAACATGCGCCTGAAGGTGCGTCGTGGTGTCGGCTACCAGCCGGCCAGCTCGCGTCAGCATCCGGACGACGAAGCGCGTCCGATTGGTCGCCTGCAGCTCGACGCCTCGTTTGCGCCGGTTCTGCGCGTGGCTTACGAAGTGGACGCGGCTCGTGTTGAGCAGCGCACCAACCTCGACAAGCTGGTGCTGGATATCGAAACCAACGGCACTATCGGTGCGGAAGACGCGGTTCGCAAGGCCGCCGAAATCCTCAACGACCAGCTGTCGGTGTTCGGTGACTTCTCGCGCCGCGAAAGCGCTACGGACAAGGCGGAAAAGGGTGGTTTCGATCCGCTGCTGCTTCGTCCGATCGACGATCTGGAGCTTACCGTGCGTTCGGCGAACTGCTTGAAGGCCGAAAGCATCTACTACATCGGCGATCTGGTGCAGAAGACCGAGGTGGAGTTGCTGAAGACGCCGAACCTTGGCAAGAAGTCGCTCACCGAAATCAAGGATGTCCTGGGCGTACGTGGTCTCGCGCTAGGCATGAAGCTTGAAAACTGGCCGCCGCCGGGCCTCTCGCACGGCATGCAGCTGGGTTGATATGTGCTCCAGCCGCAGTCGATAAGACTGCGGCTGACTGCGTAATGAGTGCGATTGTTCCTGATCGCCGCGTAGTAGCTAGAAGCGACGGGTGTGCCTCAAGCAACCTCGTCGGCACCAAAAGCGGTCATCCATGGCCGCACGCTTGAAATTTGCGATCATCCTTGATCGCCGTTGTAGCTAGGTGGCGGCAGGTGTGTATTTACTGCACTGGCCTAACATCAAAAGCGGTCATCCATGGCCGCACTCTTAATAAGAGCCCGTTCCACAAAGGGCTTAGATAGCGGGTAACCCGCGGGAAGCCGACCATTTGGATCGGTTTTTCATAACAACAGACAAGAGAGTCTCATCATGCGTCACATGAAATCCGGGCGTAAGCTCAACCGTACCAGCAGCCATCGCGAAGCGATGTTCAAGAATATGGCCTCGTCGCTGATCAAGCATGAGCTGATCCGCACTACGCTGCCGAAGGCGAAGGAATTGCGTCGCGTCGCCGAGCCGCTGATCACCCTCGCCAAGACCGACGGCGTGGCCAACCGCCGCCTCGCTTTTGCGCGTCTTCGCGACAAGCAGGCTGTGGGCAAGCTGTTCGTCGAGCTGGGGCCGCGCTACCGCGAGCGTCCCGGCGGTTACTTGCGCATCCTCAAGTGCGGCTTCCGCCCTGGAGACAACGCGCCGATGGCGTATGTCGAACTGGTGGATCGCCCGCGTAACACCGAGGCCGTCGACGCCGAGTAATTTCGTCCAGACGATAGTTTGGACGTCTAAATACGCAACCCTGGTCAGGCAGCTGGCCGGGGTTCGTGTTTTTTGGAGGGTTAGTCCTGGACCTACTGACAGCGCGGCAGGGAGCGGGTAATGTCAGCATCCCGTCCCCCACAGCAAGTTTCGCCATGAACCTCTTCCGCTGGTCCTATCGCACCAGTTTTTTTGTCGGCTTCCTGATCTGTGTTGCCTTGCTCGGCTTCGCGCTTTACGCCGAACACGTGCTGGGTATGGAGCCGTGCCCGTTGTGCATTTTCCAGCGTATCGGGTTCCTATTCATGGCGGTGTTCTTCCTGCTCGGAGCGCTGCACGCGCCGCGTGGAGGCGCGCGTTGGTTCTACACGGGCCTAGTGCTGGTAGGCGCATTGTTCGGCCTGGCGGTGGCCGGGCGACATTTGTGGATCCAGTCCCTCCCGCCTGATCAGCTACCCAGCTGCGGTCCCAATCTGGCGTACATGATGGACGCCTTCCCGTTCGCGAAGGTGCTGAAAATGGTGTTCACCGGCTCGGGTGAGTGCGCCAAGATCCAGCCGATTTTTGGCTTGCCAATGCCGTTCTGGACCGTGCTGTGGTACATCCTGTTGTCCGTATGGGCCATTCGCGCAACGTTGCAACGCGCGCGGTCGAGGTTGCGGTTATGAATCAGACCATCAATGCGATACAAAACCCTGGTTGGACGCCGACGTCCTGGCAACAGCGTGTCGCCTTGCAACAACCGCAGTACGAAGACGCTGCCGAACTTGCCGAGGCCATCACCGAACTGGCGCACTTACCTCCACTGGTGACTTCATGGGAGGTGCTCGCGCTAAAGCAGACGCTGGCGGAAGCTCAGGAAGGCAAGCGCTTCCTGCTGCAGGGTGGCGATTGCGCGGAAAGCTTTGCCGACTGCACCAGTCCCATTATCTCCAACCGTCTGAAAGTGCTGCTGCAGATGAGCCTGGTGCTGGTGCACGGTCTCAAGCAGCCGGTGCTGCGCGTGGGACGCTTTGCAGGGCAATACGCCAAGCCGCGCTCGACCGATACCGAAACGCGCGGCGGCGTGACGTTACCAAGCTTCCGCGGCGATGTGATCAACGGTCCGGCGTTTACAGCCGAAGCGCGCCGGCCCGATCCACAGCGCTTGATCCGCGCGCACGCGCATTCGGCGCTCACCATGAATTTCGTGCGTGCACTGATCGACGGCGGTTTTGCGGATCTGCATCACCCGGAATACTGGGACCTGGCGTGGGTAGAACATTCGCCTCTGGCCGCCGAATACCGCCGCATGGTGGCGGGCATCGGTGACTCTTTGCGATTCATGGAAACCTTGGCCGGTCCCATTGCTGGCTTCACGCGCGTGGATTTCTTCACCTCACATGAAGCGCTCTTGCTGCACTACGAACAAGCGATAACGCGACAAGTGCCACGTCATCGCGGCTGGTTCAATCTATCCACGCATTTCCCGTGGATAGGCATGCGCACCGCAGCGTTGGACGGTGCACACGTCGAATATTTCCGCGGCATCCGCAATCCGATCGCCGTGAAGGTGGGTCCGTCCGTAACGCCGGCACAGCTGATGCCGTTGATCGACGCGCTCAATCCTGAGGATGAACCTGGCCGTCTGACGCTGATCCATCGCATGGGCCACGCGCAAATCGCAACTGCGCTGCCGCCGCTGCTCGAAACGGTGAAGCGCGAGGGTCGACGCGTGTTGTGGGTGGCCGATCCCATGCACGGCAACACCGAAAGCACGTCCAACGGCTTTAAGACGCGCCGGTTCGACAACATCCGTAGCGAACTCGATCATGCCTTCGACATCCACGCTGCTGCCGGGACGCATCTTGGCGGCGTACATCTTGAGCTCACGGGCGAAGATGTCACCGAGTGCATGGGCGGTGCGCGCGACCTCAGCGAGGTCGATTTACAGCGTGCCTATAAGTCGATGGTGGATCCGCGCCTGAACTACGAGCAATCGCTGGAGTTGGCGATGTTGATCGTGCGCAAATCGCAAAAGGGATGAAGCAGGGCAGGCGTTGAATAATAGGGGCGCTGGACACGAGTCAAGCGCCCCATTTCGATTCACCAAGTGCTCATTTCGCCGCTGCGACAGGCTTCCCTTCCACGGTGTCGAGAAACTTCGGCGCCTGCCACGCGTGCGTATGTTGCTCGAAGCCGTACGCAATCGAAATCAGCGTCGGCTCGCTCCACTTCGTGCCGAAGAAGACGATGCCAACGGGCAAGCCATGCGCCCATCCTGCTGGCACGGTAATCGAGGGGTAACCGGCTACGGCCGCCGGTTGAGAAGCTCCGCCAATGGTGGGATTGCCACTGACGATATGGTCACCCAACACGGGATCGGTCATGTAAGCCGGTCCCCATGATGGCGACAACAGCGCGTCCAGATGATTGGCTTGGAGCGCGGCATCGATGCCTTCTGGACCTGAAAGCTGCTTGGCTTTAGCCAATGCATCCAGATAAGCCTTGTCCGTGAGTGGACCTTTGGCCTGCGCCTGCTCGAACAAATCTTGCCCGAACCAAGACATTTCCTTCGCTGCTTCGCGCTGATTGAACGCAATCAGATCGGCGAGCGTTTTTTCTTGTAGCCCAGTGCGGCCAGCGAGATACGTGTTGAGGTCATGCTTGAAGTCGTACAGCATCACGGTCATCTCCGGATCGCCCAGTTCGGCCAGATGCGGCAGCGTGACTGGATCGACGATGATCGCGCCTTGCGCCTTCATCGCTGCGATGGCTTCATCGAGCACGCGGTCGGCATTGGGCTCGCTTCCGGCAAGTTGGCGCACCACGCCGATGCGCTTGCCACGCAATCCATTGGGATCGAGGAAACGGGTGTAATCCGTGGCGTGTTTATCGGCGTCGACGGTGGCTGGGTCTTGCGCGTCGCTGCCGGCCATGACCGACAACAGAGTCGCCGCGTCGGCGACGTCGCGCGCCATAGGGCCTGCCGTATCTTGATTGTGGCTGATCGGAATGATGCCGCTACGGCTGACCAAACCAAGCGTGGGCTTGATACCGACGATGCCATTCATGGAAGCGGGGCAGATGATCGAACCGTCGGTTTCGGAACCGACGGCCACGGGTACCAAGCCTGCCGCAACAGCTACGGCGGAACCGGAGCTCGATCCGCATGGATTGCGATCCAATGCATACGGATTGCGTGTCTGCCCACCGCGCCCCGTCCAGCCGCTGCTGGCGTGGCTGGAGCGGAAATCAGCCCATTCGCTGAGATTGGTTTTACCGAGAACCACCGCACCCGCCTGGCGCAGTCGCGTCACGAGTGTGGCATCCGTGGCTGCGGGCGCTTCGGCGAGCGCGAGAGAGCCGGCGGTCGTGAGCGTCTTATCTCCCGTGTCGATGTTGTCTTTCAGCAACACGGGAATGCCATACAAAGGTCCATGCGATGCTGTGCGCTTGGCGTCGAGTGCTGCGGCGAGTTTTGTCGCGTCAGGATTCAGCTGCAGCACGGAGCGCAAGGCTGGACCGGATTGATCGATATGCCTGATCCGCGCGATGTCGTCCTGCACCAATTTCTTGCTGCTTAGCTTGCCGGCATCCATCTGCTGCTGAAGTTGGGCGACCGTTTGCCACGCCACTCCTCCATCGTCTTGTGCGAGAAGTGGGCTAACAGGTAGCAGCGAAAGTACCACTGCAGTGCACAACAGCGACGTACGGATCATGGCAGCCTCCGAAGGGAATCCAGGTGTTGATATGTGGCACGATGCCGCAGCATAACCGCACCCAGCGCAGTTCGCGCGTGGCGCAGACCTATACTCCGCACATGAAGACAACTCCCGCGACGGCTTGGTGGCGCCTGGTCTTGCAGTGGACACTGCCACTGGCATGTGTCGTCTTTGGTAATCCATCCCGTGCCGATCAGCCATCCATACCGGACACGCTGCAGCAGCGGATTGCCGCGTGCACCACCTGTCACGGCGTGCATGGTGAAGGCTCGCCAGGCAGTGGTTTTTTTCCGCGTCTGGCGGGTAAGCCGGCGGGCTATCTCGCGCTGCAATTGCAGAACTTTCAGCGCGGTTTGCGCAAATACGCGCCGATGGAATACACGGTGCGCCAGTTGAGTCCGGCCTACGTGCGTGAGATCGCCGAATACTTCGCTGCGCAGCAGGTGCCTTACGAACGTTCGGCCGTACCCGATCTTGCACCGTCGACATTGCAGCGCGGCCAGCAACTGGTCACCTCAGGCGATACTGCCCTCAACATTCCCGCCTGCCAGGCTTGCCATGGCAAAGCATTGACGGGTACGGAGCCCGTGGTGCCAGGCTTAGTGGGCTTGCCTTACGACTACATCAGTTCCCAGCTGGGCTCGTGGCGAACCGGAACGCGCGCGTCGTCAGCGCCAGACTGCATGGCCCAGATCGCCAATCGCCTTGCGCCGGCGGATATCACCGCCGTCTCTGCGTGGCTAGCTAGTCACGATGTGCCATCCGATACCCATCCTCAACCTGCTGGCTCCATCACCCCGCCGCTGCATTGCGGTGTACTCCAAGGCCAGGGAGGCGGCGCATGAGCGGTCTTCGTCGGCTATGGGTTCCTGTCGTGCTTGTGGTGGTGGCATTGGCCGTTTGGTGGTGGCGGTCGCACAGCGCGGGGCCAGCGTCTGTTGCGATGGAGGAACCGGCTGTCGTCGCGAAGCTGAAAGATCCGGCCATCATCGCCAAAGGCCGTTACCTCGCTACGGCCGGCGACTGTATTTCGTGCCATACCGTACAAGGTGGTCAACCGTATGCGGGCGGTCGCGCGGTACCCACGCCGTTCGGCAATATCCCTGCGCCCAATATCACGCCCGATCCAGATACAGGGCTGGGTCGTTGGAATTTCGACGATTTCTGGCGCGCTTTGCACACCGGTGTCGGCCGCAACGGTGAGCTGCTTTATCCGGCGTTCTCCTACACGTCGTTCACCAAGGTCACGCGCGACGATGCGTTGGCGATCTTCGCGTACCTGCAGTCTTTGCCATCCACCCATCAACCCGCCAAACCGCTGGATTTGAGCTTTCCTTACAGCGTGCGCAGCGGACTTGCCGCATGGCGGGCGTTGTACTTCAAGCCGGGTAGCTACCAACCTGATCCTTCGCATTCCCCAGTGTGGAATCGTGGCGCTTATCTGGTGCAGGGTTTGGGTCATTGCAACGAATGCCACGCAGCGCGCGACGCATGGGGCGGAACGGTCAGCAAGGCGCAACTCACCGGCGGCCAGATTCCGGAACTGGATTGGTATGCCACGGATTTGAGCATGCAAGCGAACGGTGGTCTGCGGGGATGGAGCAAGCAGGACATTGTCGATCTGCTCCAGACAGGTCAATCGGCCAAAGGCGCTGCGTTCGGACCGATGGCCGATGTCGTGGTCAGTAGTACGCAGCATCTGCGCGACGAGGATTTGCAGGCTATCGCCGAGTATCTCCAGTCGCTGCCACCACGCCCCAGTCCGATAACGGAAAGCGCAAGTTTCAATAGCCAATCCTTGACCGATCACGGTAAAGACATCTACGCGCAACGTTGTGCCAATTGCCATGGCAAAGAGGGCAATGGTGTACCGGGTGTCTATCCGCCGTTGGACGGCAATGCGTCGGTGATGGAGCCCACGGGTATCAATGCAACACGCGCGGTGCTGTTGGGCGGATTCTCTCCTTCCACAGAAGGCAATCCGCGTCCTTATTCCATGCCGCCCTACGCGCAGCAACTCAGCGATGCGGAGGTGGCCGCCGTGGTCACCTACATCCGCCAGGCCTGGTCAAATCATGCAGCGACAGTGCAGGAGCGTGACGTGATCAAAAACCGCCACACTCCTATCGATTGACGTTACTTGCCGGCGCTTTGCTGCGATGACGGTTTGTTATCGGCAATGTTCACCTGCTGCCCGTCGTACAGCGAATCAGGTGGGCTCAATACCATCCGATCGCTGTCTTTCAGGCCATCCGTCACTTCTACCGTGCTGCCGAAGTCGCGACCCAGCGTGACGGGTTGCAGGTGAACGTGTTGCTGCGCATCGACCAGCGCAACGCGCAACCCCTCGCTGCGGAAGAGCAGGGTGTTGGAGGGTACGATGAAATTGTGCGTGGCGGTGGATAGCGCAAACTTGACGTTGGCATATACGCCCGGCACCAGTTCCTGGCTCGTATTGTCGACATCGATTTCGGTGCGCAAGGTACGCGTATTGGCGTCGAGCGCATCGGCGGTGCGCGCCACCGTACCCGTGATGGGCTGGGCACCGTAGGTGTTGAGGCCGACTTGCGCAGGCATGCCGATGGCTACGCTAGCTGCATAGGTCTCCGGCACATTCACATACACACGCAGCTTGCTGGTATCGGCGATGACGAACAGATTGCTGCCGGTGGATCCTGCATCGACCAATGCGCCTACATCGAGATTGCGTTGCGTGATCACGCCATCGAATGGCGCCGTGATGTATTTGAAATCTTCCAGGTTTTGCAGGTGAGCGACATTGGCCTGATCCGCCTGGACTGTGGCTACATCGGCTTTGTATTGCGCCACAAACTGATCGCCGGTCTGCGTGGCCACGAGGCCTTGCGCGACCAGTTTCTCGTAGCGGTCGGCGGTAATCTTCGCGAAATTCATATTCGCTTCGTCGGTGCGCATCTGCGCTTTGCCCTGCAGCAGCTGATTGTCGACATCGGGCGTATCCAGATCGGCCAATCGCTGGCCTTTCTTGACCTTCGCGCCGATATCGACATACCACTTGGCCACGTAGCCGGTGGTGCGCGCGTAGATCTGCGCGTCTTGCCAAGAGGCAACGGTGCCGGGCAATGTCAGTGCCTGATCCTTCGGTGCCGCTTTGGGCGACAACGTGGCAACAGTCGCGATCGCATTTCGATCGGTGTCTTCCGTCAACTCATGGCGTGCATGCACGCGCGAGATGATGCCGTAAGCCCCCAATCCAACCAGTACGACCCCAAGGCCGATAAGAACAAGCCGCGCGCCATGCGAAGGCTTGTCGGAACGATGCGGGGCAGGCGCGTTTGAGCTGGACATGATTGAGATCTCACACTGCAGCGGCATCGCGGCTAGCCTTATGGCGCCGGTGCAGCAGACTGAAGAAGGTCGGTACAAAGAATAGTGTTGCTGCCGTAGCAAGCAGCAAACCGCCGATTACCGCACGGCCCAGCGGTGCGTTCTGTTCGCCACCGTCACCCAGGCCCAGCGCCATCGGTACCATGCCGATGATCATCGCAAAAGCAGTCATCAGCACCGGGCGGAATCGCGAGAAGCCCGCTTCGATGGCGGCTTTGATCGGATCGTCGTGATGAGCGAGCCGTTCGCGCGCAAAACTGATCACTAGGATCGAGTTGGCTGTCGCCACACCCATACACATGATCGCGCCCATCAGGGCAGGCACCGAAAGCGGCGTGCCGGTGATGAACAGCATCCAGACCAGTCCGGCCAAAGCCGCGGGAAGGGCTGCGATGATGATCAGCGGATCGATCCAGCTTTGGAAATTCACCACGATCAGCAGATACACCAGCACGATGGCGAAGGCCAATCCGCCGATCAGGCCTTTGTAGGAATCGGCCATCGTCTGCACCTGGCCGCGAACGTCGATATTGAGATCGCGCGGCAGATGCTTGGAGTGCTCATCCACAACGCGCTGCACATCGCGTGCAACGCTGCCAAGGTCGGTGCGATCGACAGAGGCGTACAAGTCCATGGTGGGACGTGTGCTGTAGTGAGTCATGACAGCCGCTCCTGCACCGCGCGAGAAGCTGGCGAGGTTTTCGAGAATCTGGCTGGCCGCGCCGGCGTTTGAACTACTGCTGGCCGCTGCACTTCCCGATGTACTGGTGATCGGCAGGTTTTTCAGTTCCTGCAAGGTGTCGATCCGATACTGCGGCGCCTGCGTGGCAATGGTGTAGCTAATGCCCGTCTTGGGATCGACCCAGAATGTCGGGTTGACCTGCGAGGAGCCGGCGAGCGCGGTGAGCAGGTTGCTGGCCACGTCCTGCGTCGTCAAGCCAACCAGGCTGGCACGCGTGCGATCCACGTTGACATTGATCTGCGGCAAGTTGGGCGCCTGCTGTATGCGCAGATCGACCAGCCCAGGCACCTTCAATAGATCGCCATAAAGTTCTTTGGCGACCTTGGCGGATGCATTGGGATCATGGCTCGATACCTGCACATCGATAGGTGCTGGCGCACCAAAGTTAAGGATCTGACCGACGATGTCCGCGGGCAAGAACGAAAACACGACGCTGGGATATTTTTGCGTCAATTGCGCGCGCAGGCTGCGCACATAATTGATGGTGGGGTGATGATCATCGTTGAGCGTCACGAAGATATCGCCATCCGACGTACCGATGACACCGGTATTGCTATAGGAAAGGTTGATGCCGCTGTAAGGCAAGCCAAGCGTATCGACGACGCTGACCAGTTCCTGCTTGGGAATGGTTCCCCGAATGATATTCTCGATGCCATCGGCAAGCCGCGCGGTTTCCTCGATGCGCAAACCGGTCGGTGCACGAAAATGCAGTTTGATCTGGCCGCCGTCCACGTAGGGAAAGAAATCACGGCCTAGCCATGGAGCCAGCAGTCCCACTGACAGCGCGCAACTGGCGAAGAACAGAATCGCAAATAGGCCACGATGCCGTTCGGTGGTTTCCAGTGCGCCTTTATAACCTTCACGCAGCCGCTAAAACGACGCTCGAATCCACGCTGGAATCGACCGAACGGACCGGTGGGCTGCGCATCGTGCTCATGCTTTTTGAGCCAATACAGTGACAACGTCGGCACCAGCGTTCGCGACAGCACATACGAGGCCAGCATCGCGAAGACCACCGCTTCGGCAAGCGGCGCAAACAGATATTTCGCCACACCGCCGAGGAAAAAGATCGGCACGAACACGATACAAATCGATAGTGTCGAGACGAGCGCGGGCACGGCGATCTGCTGCGCGCCCTCCATGATCGCGTCGTAGACTTCCTTGCCTTCTTCCAGATGCGAGTTGATGTTCTCGATCGTCACCGTCGCATCGTCGACGAGAATACCGACCGCCAGCGCAAGACCGCCTAGCGTCATGATGTTGATCGTCTCGCCCAGCGCCGCCAGCGCGATGATCGAGGCGAGAATCGACAGCGGGATGGAGATGGCGATGATCAGCGTCGAACGCCACGATCCCAGGAACAACAGGATCATCAGGCCGGTCAGTCCCGCCGCGATCACACCTTCGCGGACCACGCCGGAAATGGCCGCGCGGACGAACAGCGATTGATCCGATATCGCGTTGATCTCTAGGTTCTGCGGAATCGCAGCGCGAATCGCGGGCAGCATGCCTTGCAGGCTGTCCACGATATCCAGCGTCGAAGCGTTGCCGATTTTCAGGATCGACATCAGCACGGCGCGCTGGCCGTTGACGCGTACGACGTTGGTTTGCGGCGGCGAGCCGTCATGCACGTGCGCAACGTCGCGAATATAGGTGGTGATGCCGTTGACGGTGCGTATCGGCGCGTTGTTCAGCTCATCGATCTGCTGCGGGCTTCCGTTCAACTTCACGCTGTATTCGATATCGCCAATCTTTTCCGTGCCGGACGGCAAGATCAGGTTCTGACTGCCGATCGCCGTCACCACGTCGCTGGCTGAAAGGCCATGCGCCAGCAAAGCTTGCGGATTGAGGTCGACCTGAATCTGACGCTGCTTGCCCCCGTAGGGGTAGGGCGTAGCCGCACCGCGCACACTGGTGACGAACGTGCGCACGATCTGGTTGGCATCGTCGAAGATCGTTGTTTCCGACAATTCCTTCGACGACAGCGCGAACTGCAGGACCGGTACGGTCGATGCGTTATAGACGAGGACCAACGGCGGCGTAACGCCTTGTGGCATCGATTTCAGCACGGTCTGAGAAATCGCCGTGACCTGCGCCACCGCCATATCGATCTTGACGTTTGGCTGGAAATACACCTTCACCAGGCCAACGCCATTGAGCGACTGCGTTTCGGTGTGTTCGACGTCGTTGACCGTGGTGGTGAGCGAACGCTCGAAGCCAGTGACGATGCGATTGTTCATGTCATCGGCGGGCAATCCCGTGTACTGCCACACCACCGAGACCACCGGGATGTCGATGTTCGGAAAGATATCGACGGGTGTGCGCAGGATCGCCAGCGGACCAAGGATCAGCAGCAGCAGCGCCAGAACGATAAACGTGAGCGGCCGCTCAAGCGCAATTTTGACGATCCACATAACCGGAGTTTTCCATCAGCCGGTCGGACAGGATGCCGACAGGATCTGACTGTAGGGGTTGCTAGGAAGATAGTAGCCTAGACAATTTTCGTGACGGCAACCATATGCCAGAGGCAACATGTTGTTTCGTACGTATTTACGAGACTACGCCTTGCTGGTGTAAATGCCGGTGCATGCTCTGGATTACGCGCCGATGGTGATGCAAATCGAAAATTCCTGCTTCAGTTTCGACGGATGGCAGAGCTTGCCATCGGCGCGATATGGGTCGCCAAAGCCTGCCACGGGGCGAGATGCCAATGCCCGCGAGCCTGTCCCGAGGGTGAGGGCAGCACGAACAGGCGAGTGGAACGCAGCGTCTGTTCATGCATACCGTAGGCAACATTTGCCCCTAACACCGCGCGTGCGGCGTTTTTGCTGGTAAAGGCGAGCGCACAAGGCGCGTACTTTTCGATCTTCGCCAGGAGCGCCGGCACGTCGAAGGCATCCCGCGGTAGTTCGTCATCGTTGCCGGCGTGGCGCTTAGCCAGATCGGTGAGGCCGATACCGAAACTCGGCAACAAAGGGAACTCAACGGGGGCCAGCAATCGGGGCGTAAACCCTGACTGGAACAGCGCGCGCCAGAAAAGATTGCCCGGGTGGGCGTAATAAGCCCCTTCCGCAGCGGAGCGTTTGCCGGCCGCTGTCCCGCAAAACACCACCCGCAGGCCGGGGCGCAGCACGTCAGGCAGAATCGGAGGGGTTTGCGGCATGATCATGTGGTCGAAACGACGGCGCGCGCAGCAAGGGTCGGGTATCTGTGGTTGGTGACGTTGTCGTTCGCGTCACAGGAGTTGGGCGTTTCGGACATGCACTAACTTTACCGAACGCGAGAGTACAGCAGCAGCTGTGCGTTACGCATCGACAGGCCTCGCGTGCAGCCGTTATAAAGGCTGCATAGCCTTGGGGAAGTCGGTGAGCGAAGAAATCCTGATTAACGTAACCCCGCGCGAGACCCGGGTCGGCGTGGTAGAGAACGGCATGCTGCAGGAATTGCATGTCGAGAGGGCCTCCCGGCGGGGGTATGTCGGCAACGTATACAAGGGGCGCGTGCAGCGGGTAATGCCCGGCATGCAAGCCGTGTTTGTGGATATCGGCCTGGAACGCGCCGCGTTCCTGCATGCCTCCGATATCGTGCGGCCGTCGCTACCCGACGGCGCCGAAGTGCCGATAGCCGGGAATGGCAACGGCAACGGTCACATGCCCTCGATCAGCGAACTGGTGCACGAAGGGCAAGAGATCGTGGTGCAGGTGGTGAAAGATCCGATCAGCACCAAGGGCGCCCGGCTTTCCACGCATCTGTCGATCCCCTCCCGCTATCTAGTGTTGCTGCCGCACGCGCGGACGCTGGGTATTTCCACGCGCATCGAGGACGAGGCGGAACGACAGCGCCTGAAAGACGTACTCACGCCGTTGATTGGCGAAAACCCGCTCGGCTACATCGTACGTACCAATGCCGAAGGACAATCGGCCGAATCGCTGGCCTTCGACGTCACCTACCTTGGAAAGGTGTGGCGCGTGGTGCAAGAAAATATCCTGAAGTCCAAGGTCGGCGAGCGCGTTTACGAGGAGCTTTCGCTACCGCTTCGCGCGCTGCGAGATTTGCTAAACGACGATATCGAAAAAGTACGCGTGGATTCGCGCGAAACCTTCGAGAAGGTCGTCAAGTTCGTGCACAAGTTCATGCCCAGCCTGGACGACCGCGTCGAACACTACGCGGGTGAGCGCCCGATCTTCGACCTCTACGGCGTGGAAGACGAAATCCAGCGCGCCTTGCGCAAGGAAGTGCCGCTGAAGTCCGGTGGCTACCTGATCGTCGATCAAACCGAAGCGATGACCACGATCGACGTCAACACGGGCGGCTATCTCGGTACACGCAATCTGGAGGAAACCGTTTATCGGACCAACCTCGAGGCGGCGCAAGCAGCGGCTCGCCAGCTGAGGCTGCGCAACCTCGGCGGAATCATCATCATCGACTTCATTGACATGACGGACGAAGAGCACAAGCGACAAGTCATTCGCATGCTCGAAAAGGGCCTCGCTCGCGACCATGCCAAGACGACGGTTTATCCGATGTCTCAGCTTGGCCTGGTGGAGATGACGCGCAAGCGCACCACCGAAAGCCTGGAGCGCCAGCTGTGCGA
>JAATFF010000153.1 GCA_015655335.1 Lysobacterales bacterium
CCAGTGGCACACGATCTTCCACGGAAACATACGAGAACATGCCAAGTTGCTGGACGTCGGGGCTGCGCATCGGTTCGGAGCGTTAGGATTGAGGCTGGCTATGACAACGAAGCTTGGCGGGAGTTTCTCAACAGCCTGCTAATGGAGTTGTCGCAGGACCGCATGAGGGGCCGTCCTCACCGTCCGCATTTGGTAACACACGTAACCCCAGTGTCACGTGTCCGCCACGCCTACGAAACGACTTCAGAGGAAGCTACTGCCGTACAGCACGAGGATGCGCCATGCGTATCGGCATCATCAGCGAGACGTATCCGCCTGAGATCAACGGTGTTGCACTCACCGTGCATGGTCTGGCGACGGGTTTGGCCGCACGCGGTCACGAGATCGATATGATCCGTCCGCGACAGACGGTCAGTCACGTCGACGAACCCGGGATCCATGCACTCGAAACCCGCGGTGCCGCCCTGCCACGTTATCCGGGCCTGCGTTTCGGCCTGCCGGCCGGACGTACGCTGCGCAAGCGCTGGACCGAGCGCCGCCCGGACGCCATCTATGTAGCCACTGAAGGCCCCCTGGGCCGCTCAGCGGTGAAGACGGCCGTGAGGCTAGGCATACCGGTCGCGACCGGCTTCCACACGCGCTTCGACACGTACGCCGATCACTACGGCGTAGGTTTTCTGACGCCAGTGGTGCACGGTTATCTGCGCCGATTCCACTGTCGCGCCAACATCACGCTGGTTCCCACGGACGCTCTGGCACAAGAACTGACTGCGATGGGCGTCGATCATGCACGTCTGCTGCGCCGCGCCGTCGATACCAAATTATTCCATCCCTCCAAGCGCGACCTTTCGCTGCGCGAAAGCTGGGGCGTGGATGCGGATACGCCGGTGGTGCTCTACGTCGGTCGTATTGCACCGGAAAAGAATCTCGATTTGGCAGTGAAAACCTTCCGCGCCATGCAGCAGCAAGCGCCCAAGGCGCGCTACGTATGGGTAGGCGATGGCCCAGCCCGCGCCGCGCTGCAAGCAGCGCATCCGGACTTCATCTTTGTGGGCATGAAACGCGAGGAAACATTGGCAGCGCATTTTGCCAGTGCGGATCTGTTCCCGTTCCCGAGTCTGAGCGAAACCTTCGGCAACGTGATCCTGGAAGCGCTTGCCGCCGGTCTGCCGGTGGTGGCGTATGCCGAGGGTGCGGCGCGCGAACATCTGATCGATGGCGTCAACGGCTTCCGAATCGCCTCCGGCGACGCGGCTGCCTTTACCGCCGCCGCGGTGACCCTGGCCAGCGACATAGGGCTGACACGCCACATGGGCCGCGCCGCGGAAGAAAGCGTGGCAAAGCTGTCGCCTGAAGCAGTGATCCGCGAATTCGAAACCCAACTACGCGAACTGGTCGAGGAGAACGTGCATGAGCGTCACGTCACCATCGCACCTGCCTGACCCAGTCGCCCTTCCGCGCCATGCGCTCGACCGGCGCATGTGCATCGCCGCCAACCGCTGGGGCGCGCGACATGCGGTCGGTGTGTTTTTCGGCGCCATCAGCCGACTCGGCGATGGCGTCTTCTGGTACGCACTGATGCTCGCCCTAGCATTGATCGATGGCCGGCGCGGCCTGGAGGCCGCTACGCACATGGCCGCCACCGGCTTGGTCGCGCTGTTGCTCTACCGCATTCTGAAACGTTGGACACGCCGACCACGGCCGTTCCGTACCTGCCCCGGTGTGATCGCACACGTGCCGCCGTTGGATGAATTCAGCTTTCCATCCGGGCACACGCTGCAGGCCGTCGGCTTCACCGTTGTCGCACTGGCGTGGTATCCGCTGCTGGCGCCGCTGCTGCTTACTTTCACGGCGCTGGTTGCCGCCTCGCGCGTGATTCTCGGCCTGCACTATCCGAGCGATGTGCTCGCGGCGATTTTCGTTGGCAGTGGCCTCGGTGCACTGTCGCTATGGCTGGTGCACATCGCACCGCAGTTGCTGGCGTAATCGATCGTTGATCAATCGCTGAGCACGCTGTATCGACGTGCTTTACGTTCAACGAGATAGCGCATCTATCCACAGGCTCTACCGGATGCTTTCCACAATCGCTGTGGAAAACTACGCGCAGTTCATGCGCAAACATTCATCGCCGTGTGCCAAGTGGTTGATCGCAAAGTTCGCGATCTGGCTTGTCCACAGCCTTACGGCGGGTGCGTCCAGATTTGCTGTGCAAAACTGCTTCTCGCTCGTCATTCCGTCCAAGGCCGGACTGACGGTGAGGTAGCGCTAGGGACTTTCGAGAGAATGAAACGACGATGCCACCCGAAGGCGGCATCATTC
>JAATFF010000048.1 GCA_015655335.1 Lysobacterales bacterium
GCTAGGGACTTTCGAGAGACTGAAACGACGATGCCGCCCGAAGGCGGCATCATTCGTTCACACAGTGCGAATTAAGCAGCGCGCGGCACTTTGCGCAGAATGCCAAGCACATCGGCCAACTTGTCGCGCATCTCGCGACGGTCGACGATCATGTCGATAGCGCCGTGCTCAAGCAGGAATTCCGAACGCTGGAAGCCTTCAGGCAAGGTCTCGCGTACGGTCTGCTCGATCACGCGCGGACCGGCGAAGCCGATCAACGCCTTGGGCTCAGCGACATTGATGTCACCCAACATGCCGAGGCTGGCGGATACACCGCCGGTGGTGGGATGTGTTAGCACGCTGATGTAAGGCACGCCCGCCTCACGCAACCGCGCCAGCGCGGCCGATGTCTTGGCCATCTGCATCAGCGAGAACAACGCCTCTTGCATGCGCGCGCCGCCCGTGGCGGAGAAGCACACCAGCGCGCTGCGCTCGGCCAATGCGCGCTCGGCGGCGCGTGTGAATTTCTCGCCGACCACCGAACCCATCGAGCCACCCATATAGGAGAACTCGAACGCGACCGCCATCAGCGGTTTGTCCTTGAGCTTGCCGCTCATCGCGATCAGCGCATCTTTTTCGCCAGTGGATTTCTGCGCGGCGACAATGCGGTCGCGGTACTTCTTGGAGTCGCGGAATTTCAGGGGATCGGTGGGCTCCATGCTGGCCCAATGTTCCTGCGTGCTGCCTTCATCGAAGAAAGCTAGCAGGCGCTCGCGCGCGCCGATGGCATGATGATGGCTGCACTTGGGGCAGACCATTAGGTTGCGCTCCAGCTCCGGCCGGTACAACACGGCGCCGCAGCCACCGCACTTCTCCCACACACCCTCGGGCACCTTGCCCTTGCCGCCAGGCGGAGCGCTTTGCGTCCGCGCGCGGGGTGCCATGATTTTTTGCAGCCAATTCATAAAAACCTCGATCTGGAATCCAACGGTCCGGAACCGTCAGGACTTCATGGGGGCGACTTCGTACGACACCAGATCCTGTTGGTGATGACTATGGGCTCCTGCCCCATCGCATACGTGTGACCGCTCGATCAGCAGCGCGTTCCATTGCCGTGCTTCGCCGAGCGTCCGCCCCACACCCCACTCCTCACTTTTAAGAGGAACTTGTCGGCGCATCCAGCGCCGCACGGATCGGACCGAGGAATTCCCCGACCCGCGCCGCGATTTGCTGCGCCGTCGCCGCACCGTCGAGCCGTTCAACCAGCGCACTGCCGATCACCACGGCGTCGGCGAAACCAGCAATGGCTTTCGCGCTCTGCGCATCCTTCACGCCGAAGCCCACGGCCACCGGTGACTTCGCATGAGCCCGGATATCCGCCACGCGTGCGGCGATGTCCTGCGTGCTCAAGCGCCCCGCCCCGGTGATGCCGGCGAACGATACATAGTACAGGAAACCTGCGGCGGCCTCGCACAATTGCGCCATACGCACGGGTGCGGTGGTGGGCGCGGCGAGCAGGATCTGCTGCAGTCCGGCCGCGCGCAAAGGCGCCAGCACGGCTGCTTCCTCCAAGGGACAATCGACCACGAGCACGCCATCCACGCCCGCTGCGATCGCCTCGTCGGCGAAGCGCTGATAACCGTGGATTTCGATCGGATTGAGATATCCCATCAGCACCACCGGCGTGTCCTGATCGCGCTCGCGGAACGCGGCAACCCAGGCCAGCACGTCGGCAAGCCCAACACCTTTCGCAATCGCGCGCTCGCTCGCGTGCTGAATCACCGGCCCATCCGCCATCGGATCGGAAAACGGCACGCCCAGTTCGATGATGTCCGCGCCAGCGTCGACCAAAGCATGCATGAGGGCCACGCTGTGATCCGGCGCAGGGTCGCCTGCGGTGACGAAAGGAATCAGTCCCGTACGGCTCGCTGCTTTCAACGCGGCGAAGCGACGATCGATGCGGCTCATACTTGCACTCCTTCGCGTGCGGCGATCGTGTGTACGTCTTTGTCGCCGCGACCGGAAAGATTGCAAAGCACGATGCCGTCCTTCGGCAGCTCGCGCGCCAGCTTCATGGCTTGCGCCACCGCATGGCTCGATTCGAGCGCTGCGAGTATGCCCTCGGTGCGCGCTAGCAAGTGGAAGGCTTCGAGTGCTTCGTCGTCGGTCACACCGACATATTCGGCGCGACCAGCATCTTTCAGAAACGCGTGTTCGGGACCGACACCGGGGTAATCGAGGCCAGCGGAGACCGAATGCGTTTCGGTGATCTGTCCGTTGTCGTCGCAAAGCACATAGGTGCGATTTCCGTGCAGCACGCCAGGACGTCCGGCGGCCAGCGATGCGGCGTGGTGACCTGTCGCGATGCCCTCGCCCGCCGCTTCGGCACCGACCATGCGCACGCCGCTGTCGTTGAGGAAAGCGTGGAACAGGCCGATGGCGTTGGAACCACCACCAACACAAGCAGTGAGCACATCCGGCAAACGACCGTACTGCTCCAACATCTGCGCGCGTGCTTCGCGTCCCACTACGGCGTTGAAATCGCGCACCATCATCGGATACGGATGCGGACCGGCCACGGTGCCGATGATGTAGAACGTGTCGGCTACGTTGGTGACCCAATCGCGCATCGCTTCGTTCAAGGCATCTTTCAGCGTCTTCGAACCGGACGTCACCGGTACCACTTCGGCGCCGAGCAGCTTCATGCGATACACGTTGATCTTCTGCCGCGCGATGTCGACAGCGCCCATGTGCACCACTCACTGCAAGCCGAAACGCGCCGCCACCGTGGCCCGTGCGACGCCATGCTGGCCTGCCCCGGTTTCGGCGATGATGCGTGGCTTGCCCATCCGCTTCGCTACCAGCGCCTGACCAATGGTGTTGTTGATCTTGTGCGCGCCGGTGTGATTCAAGTCTTCGCGCTTGAGCAGGATGCGCGCGCCGCCGATGTGCTGCGACAAGCGTTCGGCGTGATAGATCGGGCTAGGACGCCCAACATAATGCGTGAGGTCGCGATCCAGTTCGGCCAGGAACTCGGGATCCTCGCGCAAACGCAGATAGGCCTTGGTGAGTTCGGCCAGGGGCGCCATCAGCGTCTCGGCCACGAACTGACCACCGAAATCACCGAAACGCCCATGGGCGTCGGGCCAGCTCTGGAAATCCTGGATCGTGGACATCTGTCAGAAATCCTATGCAAATGACAGCGACCCAAGGCCGCCAGATGTCCAAAATAGCGCGAATCCATGCTCTAAAAAAGCGATATGATGGCCTCAACATGTCAGAAAAACTCACATGACCATGAGCCGCGAGTTGCCCTCCCTCAACGCACTGCGCGCCTTCGAGGCTACTGCGCGGCTGGGCAGCGTGAGCCGTGCCGCCGAAGAACTGCACGTCACGCACGGCGCTATCAGCCGCCAGCTACGAGTATTGGAGGAGGCGCTTGAACAGCCATTGTTCGCACGCCACGGTCGCGGCGTCACGCTGACCGCCATGGGCGAAGAATTGCGCGATCGCGTGGCCGGCGCTTTCGACCAACTGCGCGATGGTTGGTCCGAACTGCGGCGCCATCGCAGCGAGTCGCCGTTTGTGCTGGGTTGCGCGAGCAGCCTGCTCGCGCGCTGGGTCATTCCACGTCTCGATCGCCTTGAACGTGACCTTCCTATGCTCCGGCTGCATCTCTCCCCGGAGGAAAATCCGCTCGCACCCCAACATGCCGAGCCCGACGCTGCGCTTGCGCTCGCCGCACCGCCCTGGCCGCATGGCTGGCAAGTCCATGAGCTGGCGCCCGAGCAGATCGGCCCGGTGGTCAGCCCACGCTATGCGGGTTTGGCGCGCTTGCTGGATCGGGACGAAACCGCTTTGTGCGATGAAGCACTGCTGCATACCACCTCGCGTCCGCAGGCGTGGCCAGAGTGGGCGCAGGCGTGTGGTTTGCCTGCCACGGCGCTACGTTACGGCCAGGGATTCGCGCGATTGTTCTATCTGCTGGAAGCCGCCGTGGCCGGACTCGGTGTGGCGATCGCTCCGGCGCCATTGGTGCAAGACGATCTGCGAGAAGGACGCCTACTCGCCCCTTGGGGATTTCGTCAGACGTCGGCGTCCTGGATTCTCGCGACACCGCGGCGCAGGAACGACGCACGTATCGATGCGTTGGTTGCGTGGCTACGCAACGAACTGACGGAAAGCTAGGCCACGGCATGCACCGCGGCGATGAAGTCGCGCAACTTGTCGGGATCTTTGATACCCGGCGCGGATTCGATGCCACTGGAGACATCCACGGCCCACGGCCGCGCCACACGTATGGCCGCCTGCACGTTTAGCGGCGTCAAACCGCCGGCGAGAATCAACGGCTGTTGCAGATCGCGCGGCATCAGAGACCAGTCGAAAGTCTTGCCACTGCCACCGGATTCGCCCAAGCCATGACCATCGAGCAAGAGACCGGCCGCACGCGGAAAAGCACGCAGCTGGGAAAGCGCAGCAGCGCCCTCACCCATTGCAATGGCCTTCAAATAAGGCGTATCGAACTGCGCGCACCATCCGTCGTGCTCGCTGCCATGAAATTGCAGCAACGATGGCCGCACTGTTTCGATCACCGCACGCACAAAATCGGCATCGTCGTCCATGCATAGTGCGACGGTCGTAACAAAGGGCGGCATCGCGTCGACGATCGCCCTGGCATGCGCAAGCGAGACCTGTCGCTTGCTGCGTGCGGTCATCACGACCCCGATCGCATCGGCGCCCAGTTGCGCGGCAAGCAGCGCGTCGTCGACGCGCGTCATGCCACAACATTTGATGCGCGTCATTCGCTCACCTCCTCAGGTAGACCCCAGCGCCGCTCATAGCGTGGGCCGATAAACGTCAGCCCCGAGGCGGCCGCTGTAGGACCGGCCACTTCGCGATCCCGTCCTGCCAGTAGCGCCGCGACCCATTCCACGGGCTGTTCGCCGCGTCCGACCGGCAACAAGGAACCAACGATATTGCGCACCATGTGATGCAGGAACGCGTTGGCTTCGATCTCGACGATCACCTGTGCGTTCTCGCGCCGCACTTGCAGCGCCATGATCTGGCGCCGCGCGTGCTTTGCCTGGCATGACATAGCGCGGAAGGCGGTGAAATCATGTTCGCCGATCAATGCTTGTGCTGCTTCGTGCATACGTACCGCATCCAACGACTGCCGCTCCCAGGTCACATAGCGCGCGTCCAATGCGGGACGTATGGCTCGATTGAGGATGGTATAGCGATATCGACGGCTACGTGCCGAGAAACGCGCATGGAAATCATCCGATACCGTTTGTGCCCACAGCACGGCCACGCTAGTCGGTAGGTTCGAAGACGCACCCAGTACCCATGCGCGCATATCTCTTTGCACGTCGGTATCGAAATGCACCACTTGGCAACGCCCGTGCACGCCCGCATCGGTACGACCGGCACATGTCACCTGGATAGGCTCGGCCGCCACGAACGAAAGTGCGCGCTCCACACTCGCCTGCACGCTGGCGCCCTGATTGAGCCGCTGCCAGCCGAAGAAGTCGGTACCGTCGTATTCGATGCCTAGAGCGATGCGCATGAGATTTCAGGAAACGGCGAGACGATAAGCGTAGCAGTTCGAAGACAGCTCTTTACTTGCAGGAGAGCCGCAAAAACATCGGGCCGGCATAGCCGGCCCGATCCGTCTGCGTACAAACGCTGCGGCAATCAGTGGATCTTGGCCATCAGCGTCTTAGCCACGTCTTTTTGCATCTGCGTGCCTTCCTGCAGCACTTCATCAAGCATGGCACGGGCACCGTCGGGGTCGCCCATGTCGAGATAGGCGCGAGCCAGATCTAGCTTGGTGTCGATGGGGTCATCGTTGAGTTCGCCGAAATCCGTATCGTGCTCGGCATGCTCGGCGTGCGTTGCAGCAGGCGTTTCGTTGGGTTCTTCGAAGTTCCAGGTGGAAGCCGGATCAGGCTCCGCCTGCGGCTTCACCACTGCGGCCTGACCAGCGTTCGCAGCGGTCTCGCCGTGATGCGGTGTCAGGTCGAAATCGAAGTGGTATTCGCTGACCTTGGCCGGCAGCGGCGGAGGCGCGCTCTTCGTAACAGTCGGCTCCGACGCGGAGCGGTCACCGTAGCTGTCCAAATCGAAACGATGCAGCGGCGATTGCTCGTCGTGCGTCGACGACGGGATGGCGGCTTCCGTGAACAACGGATGGCCGGGCACCAAATCTTCGCCCATGTGCACCACATCCTGCCATTCCGGCTGATCGGGATCGGTGATGTGCGCATGCATGGCTTCGGCGGCCGCTTCGAAATGCTCAACGTCGCGACGGGTGTAGTACAGGCTGACCAGTTCAAGGTGCAGCCCAATATCATCGGGCTGTTCTGCCAGCTGGTCCAGCAGCTCGTCTTGATCCGGGTCGGAACCGGATCCCGGATGGTCGGCGTCCACCGTGCCGAAGCGATCTGCGAGCGAACCCTTGGACAACCCTGCCGGTGCCTTGGACTTGGGCTCCGCCGACTTACCACGGCGCGCCAACATGCCCAACAGCAAGAGAACGATCACACCACCGCCAGCTGCCCAGGCCCAGGTCTGCATGTACCAGGGCTGCTCGGCAACCGCGGATGCAGGGGTCGGAACACGATGTACGGGATGGCTGACCGGCTTCGGTGCCGGCGCATTCAGCGGCGTGGTGACCACCGCCGGATGGGAGGCCGTCGAACTTGCGGCGGGCGCACTGGCAGATTTGGCTGTGTTTGCCGCAGCTGCCAAAGCCGGAACCGTTGCAGGGTTTGCATGTACCGAGGCGGCCATTGCAGGCATTTCGGCCTTCACGGGCGCCGAAGCGATGGTGGCTGCAGACGCCGGAGCCGGTGGCAGACCGCTCGCCTTGCGTGCGTCAGCGAGCTTCTTCTGCAATTCTGCGATTTCGTTGTCTTTGAGCGACAGAAGACGCTGATTCTTGCCGTTGAGGTCTTCCAGATCCTTCAACCGCGACTTCAGCTCGTCGCTTTGCTGCTGCAGCGAGGAAAGCGTTTCCTGGCTGCGCTGCAGTTCTTGACGAATGGCGGCGTTGCCGCCCTTACCATTGGAACCGTCGGCAGACTGTCCCTCGCTGCCCGGAGGAACCAGTGCGAGCTTGTCGGCATTGCTGGTCGCGGTTGGCGAAACGGAAGCATTCGAACGCGTGCCACCGGTAGCCACCGCCACGGGTGTATTTGCCGTGCCATTGCGCCAGTCGCTGTTCTGCTGATGCACCGCGACGGCGGCCGCAGCGGCGGCTGTCGCCATGGCGTCGTCGCGCGAAGGCACGCGCAATACCACGCCAGCCTTCAGGGCGTTGATGTTGTCGCGGTAGAAAGCATCGGGGTTGGCCGCCTTCAAGGCGAGCATCATCTGATTGGTGTCGACGCCTGCTGGGCTGGTTTGCGCCGCAACGTGAGAAAGCGTCTGTCCCTTCTCCACGGTAAATTCACCGTTCTTGAGGGCGGCACCAGCTTCCGCGCGATGTACTGGCGCGGTGCGCGAAGGGGACGTGGTGGTGGTGCTGGCTGGTGCGGCCGTGCTGTTGGCCGATGCACGATGGTGAGCCGGAGCACTGCTTGCCGCCTGGGCTACCTTGTTCGGCGGATCGAGCAGAATGGCGAATTCGCGCACGCTGCTGCCGGCACTGCTGCTGACTTGCACCAGAAGGTCGAGGTAGGGATCGTCGACGGATGCGCTGCTGGTGATCCGGATCACTTTGTGCCCATTGACATCCGCCACGCTGAATTCCAGCGGGATGGTCGGACGTTCGCCGCCCGCCTTGGCAAAGGCGTCATTGGACGCTAGCTGGGCGCTGAGGCTCTGCAGCTCGGCTGGGGTCGCCTGGGTTACCGGTATTTCGACCAGCAACGGCTGCCCTAGCGCCGACTTCACGTGCGCCTGGCCCAACTCCACGGCTGCTGCCTGACTGCTGCCCAGCGCAAGCGCCAACAGTATCGACAGCTTCAACGAACGATTCATCGCGTGCTCCCCCGAACGACCCCGGACGCTTTACCTAAAGTCACCGCGGCCTGCGGTGACTTCCTTTTGGAAGGCGTCACTTTAGTTAGATAAACGTCAATCAACAATAGCATTATGCCGCATGTGCCCGTCCTGGGGCGATTTTTTTGTGTAGCGTGACGTGCGTCAATGCCCGGACGCCGGCGTTTTCGATGCCTCTTCAGCGGCCTTTAGCTGCTGGCGCAATTGGGCAATGGCGCGATCTCGTTGCTGCAAACGCTCCGCTGCCTCGCGGCTGGCAGATTCTTGCTGCCCGACGTCCTTCTGCAAACGCTCGACGTCGGCCTGGTGTTGGGCTACACGCTGGTCCACACCCTTGACGGACTTCGCGCTGACGGACGCGCCTGAAGTTTGCGGACCTGCCCAGGCGCTAGCCCAAATCAGTAGGCAGCACGCAACAACCGGCACGATACGTTTCATTACAGATAGTCCTCGATCAGCAATTCCGCGATCTGCACAGCGTTGAGCGCCGCGCCCTTGCGGATGTTGTCGGCCACGATCCACAGGTCCAACCCGCGGTCATGGGAGATGTCTTCACGGATGCGGCCGACGAAAACCGGATCCTGGCCCGCAGCGTCGCCCACGGGGGTCGGATAGCCACCCGGCTTGCGCTCGTCCTGCACCACGATGCCTTCGGCTTCCTCGAGCAGCTCACGCGCCTGCTCGGCGGTGATCTTGTCGCGCGTCTCGATATGCACGGCCTCGGCATGGCCGTAGAACACCGGCACGCGCACCGCCGTCGGGTTCACCTGGATGGACTCGTCCTCCAGGATCTTGCGCGTCTCCCACACCATCTTCATTTCTTCCTTGGTGTAGCCGTTGGCCTGGAATTCGTCGATGTGCGGAATCACGTTGAAGGCGATCTGCTTCGGGAATTTGGATTTTTCGACATCCTGGAAGTTAAGCAACGCGGCCGTCTGCTTGCCGAGCTCTTCCATGCCCGAGCGGCCGGCGCCGGAGACCGATTGGTAAGTCGCCACGTTGATGCGCTCGATGCCGACCGCCCGATGGATCGGGGCCAGTGCCACCAGCATCTGCATGGTGGAGCAATTGGGATTGGCGATGATGCCGCGCTGCGTGTATTGCGCAATCGCGTGCGGATTCACTTCGCTTATGACCAGGGGAATATCGTCCTGGTAGCGAAATTCCGACGTGTTGTCGATCACCACGGCGCCAGCCTGCGCGGCACGCGGAGCATGTTCACGGCTGACGGAACCACCGGCCGAGAAGAAGGCAATATCGACGCCGGTGAAATCGTAGTCGGCCAGGTTTTGCACGGTGATCTGTTTGCCGCCGAACTCGACTTTGCCGCCTGCGGAACGCTCGCTGGCGAGCGGGACCAGCTCGCTCACGGGGAACTCGCGCTGAGCGAGAATACCCAGCAGCGTTTCGCCCACGGCGCCAGTCGCGCCTACCATTGCCACCTTGTAGCTGCTCTTCTTGCTCATCATGGGTCACTTGTCAGGGAATGGAAATCTAGCTTGCGCGGAGCGCAAACAACACGGCAGGGCTTCGTGAGCGTGAGACGTATCACGTTTCACCGCCTTGACCGCTCAATACTTGGGGATTGAGCAGCGAAGGCGGATGTCCCGCGTTGGGGCCGCAGCCCAATGCAGCCAGCAGATTGTCGGCCGCCAGCTGAGCCATCGCGTGGCGAGTATCGGCACTGGCGCTGGCGATATGCGGGCTGAGTACGGCGTTCTCGAGTTCGCGCAGTGCCGGATGCACAGACGGCTCGCCTTCGAATACATCGAGACCCGCCGCTCCCAGCACGCCCTCACGCAGGGCGGTTGCCAGTGCCACATCGTCCACGATGCCACCGCGAGCGATATTCACCAACACGGCGGTGGGCTTCATCTGCGCCAGTTCGGTCGCGCCGATCGCATGATGGCTTTGCGCGTTGTACGGCAGCACCAGTACCAAGTGATCGGAACGCTTGAGAAGCTCGGATTTCTCGACCCATTCGGCACGGCATTCGCGCTCGGTCGTTTCAGGCAGCCGCGAGCGGTTGTGGTAGATCACTTTCATGTCAAATCCGAAGGCGCGGCGCGCCACCGCCTGACCGATACGTCCCATGCCCAGTATGCCCAGCGTCTTGCCATGGACATCTACGCCGAGCCAATCGTCGAAACGCATGCCTCCACGCCATCGCCCGGCTCGCAGCCACCGCTCCGCGCTGCTCACGCGCCGCGCCGCAGCCAACATCAGCGCCCACGCATAGTCGGCCGTGGTTTGCGTAAGGACGTCTGGCGTATTGGTAGCGAGAATGCCCGCGGCGGTCAGCGCGGGAAGATCGAGATTGTTGTACCCAACCCCCAGATTCGCGACGACGCGCAAACGCCGGTTGCCGGCCAGCACACCGGCATCGATACGATCGCTCAAACCTACGATGGCACCGTCGGCACTGGCCAGCTTCTCGCGCAGTTGCTCGGGCGTGCGCTTGGTCTCTTTGTTCTCGACACTCACCTCGACGTACTTGGCCAAGCTGGCCAGTACCTCCGGAAACAGTGGGCGCGAGACCCAAACGCTGTGCGACTTGCTCATAAATAAATAAGACCGAATACCATGACGCTTACTGCTTGCATGCCGGACAGAAGCTGCACCTGCACCGGCTCCCTACTTCATCAGGGAATGCGCGGTTTTATCTCGCCGACGTCGCCGCACTGTGCGCGATGACGCAGAGCATGATCCATCAGCACCAGCGCCATCATCGCCTCCGCGATGGGCGTTGCACGAATCCCGACGCAGGGGTCGTGACGCCCCTTGGTCACCACCTCGACCGGATCGCCAGCGAGGTTCACGCTATGGCCGGGAATCAGGATGCTGGAGGTAGGCTTGAGCGCGATCGACGCTCGCACCACCTGCCCTGTGCTGATCCCTCCGAGAATGCCACCCGCATGATTGGAGGTAAAGCCGTCCATATGCATTTGGTCGCGATGCTGACTGCCCCGCTGCACAACCGCATCGAAGCCATCGCCAATCTCCACGCCTTTCACCGCATTGATCGACATGAGCGCCGAAGCCAGGTCGCCGTCGAGCTTGCCGTAGATCGGCTCACCCCAGCCGGGCGGCACGCCTTCGGCCTCGACGTTTACGCGCGCGCCGACGGAATCGCCCGACTTGCGCAGCGCGTCCATGTATTTTTCCAGCGCAGGAACCTGTGCTTCATGCGGCCAGAAGAACGGATTCTGTTCGACGGCACTCCAGTCGAAACCTTCCGGAACTACGTCGCCGATCTGCGCCAGATAGCCGCGAACATGTACGCCATAACGTTCAGCCAGCCACTTCTTGGCGATCACCGCTGCGGCCACACGCATGGTGGTTTCGCGGGCGGAAGAGCGTCCACCACCGCGCGGATCGCGAATGCCGTACTTCTGCCAGTAGGTGTAGTCGGCATGGCCAGGGCGGAACGTGTTGACGATGTCGCCATAGTCCTTGCTGCGCTGATCGGTATTGCGGATGAGCAACGCGATCGGCGTGCCAGTGGTGCGCCCTTCATAAACGCCGGAAAGAATCTCCACCTCGTCGGTTTCGTGCCGCTGCGACGTGTGGCGGCTGCGTCCAGTGGCGCGACGCGAGAGATCGTTGCGAAACGCGTCGGCATCGATCGGCAGTCCCGGTGGACAGCCGTCGACGACGCAGCCGATGGCGGGGCCGTGGCTCTCGCCGAACGTGGTAACAGTAAAAAGCTTGCCGGTGGAATTGCTGGACACAGGGAAACCAGTAACGAAAGGTGGAGGCGCGGGTGCGTGATCCGAGACCGCAGCGGGACGAATCACCGGGACAGTACCTGCATCTTGCCACGCCAGACAGGCTGACGCCCTTCCGTTTCTTAGCGGCGAGCCTCGGCTGACGGCCATTCCCGCACGAGGATGGCGAAAATCACATCGTCGACCCACTCGCCTCGCAGCTTCAGGCTCTCCCAAAAATGCGCTTCCTGGCGCATGCCCAGCGACCGCAACAACGCCGCACTGGCCGGATTGCGGGGATCGATTGAGGCATGCACGCGATGGGCGCCTCGCGTTCCGAACAGGAAATCAAATAGCGCATGCAGCGCTTCACGCGCCATGCCGCGGCCTTGAAAAGAGGGCGCGATGGTAATGCCGAACTCGTACGAGCCTTCAGGATCCGTAGGAATATGCACACCGATGTCGCCAATCAACACGTCATCGTTGGATAGCCGAATGGCGCGCTGAAACCAGCTATCCGGTTTATCCATCGACGCATCTTGCTGGGCACGAATGAAATCGAGCGCGTCCGTGCGTGTCGCGGGACGCCAGCCCTGATAAAGCGCCACCGAAGGATCGGCGCGATAGCGAAACAGTGCGTCCGTATCGCTCTCGCGCAATGCGTCCAGACGCAGGCGCGCGATGACCAGGCCATGGACAGTGCCTTCAGCTCAGCGTGAACGCCGAGCCCCAGCGGCGGCGCGGATCACTCCAGCGTGCTCGATCAGGTCGCGCCGCTCCAGCGCAAATACGCCCATGGGCCCCACTTTGAACTCGATCCACACGAACGGCACTTCCGGCAACAACGCGTTGAGTGCGTGCTCGCTCTCGCCCACTTCGACGATCAGCAATCCGTCTTCGCTCAGATGATCGGCGGCTTCGTCGAGGATACGCAGGCAAATATCCAGACCATCATCGCCCGAGGTGAGACCCAGCTTCGGCTCGTGGCTGTATTCGCCCGGCAATGCGGCGTATTCGTCTTCGGTAACGTACGGTGGATTGGACACGATCAGGTCGTATTGGCGACCCTTCAAACCGGCGAAAAGGTCGGACCGGACTACATCCACACGATCACCCACGTGCTGGAACGCCACGTTCTCGCGCGCCAGCGATAGGGCGTCGTCGCTGATATCCACGATATCCACGTGCCAATGCGGGTAGTACTCCGCCATGGCGATACCGATGCAGCCCGAGCCGGTGCATAGATCCAGCGCATGTTCCACATGGCGGCCATCCAGCCAGGGCGTAAAACCCGACTCGATCAGCTCGGCGACGGGCGATCGGGGCACCAGGGCGCGGCGGTCGCTCTTGAACTTCAAACCGGCAAACCAGGTTTCGCCGACCAGATAGGCCACCGGCAGACGCTCGTTGATACGTCGCTCGATCAGGCCCAGCACGCGCACGCGCTCCTCGGCGGTCAGCTTGCCGACGCCGTAGGCTGGCGGAATATCCGGTGGCAGGTGAAGGCTGGCCAATACCAGGTGGGTAGCCTCATCGATCGGGTTGTCGTGGCTATGCCCGAAAGTAAGCCCAGCCGCGGAGAAGCGGCTGGCGCCGTAACGGATAAAGTCGATGATCGAGGTGAGTTCGGCAGTCACGTAGGCACGGTCCGGCTTGGGGGCTGTGAAGTATAGCGACTGCTCATCGTTGGCCCCATGCAGGTTCATGACTAAGGCTCACGCCGCCTCGCCTCCCTGTGGTCCGTAGAACATCACCCAAGCGCTGAAATCTTTGCTGAAATCCTCGAAATGATGCGGCGTACCGGCCGGCACGAATAACAGCTCGCCGGGACCGAACGGCCGCCGGGTATCGCCACAAACAAAGTAACCCTTTCCTGAAATCACCATGCACAGCTCGTCGCGTCGATGCGGCTTCTGTGTATCGATGCCGGCCGGCTGGAAGATTTCTACTTCCAGCGATCCGTGCTTGAACATGCCGACCGTCGCCTTTTGGGCCTGGTCGAGTGCGGCCAATGCGGCGGCCGGATTCATTCGTTGTTGCATAGCGCCTCCCCGGAAACAACACCAGCCCCGTCTGGAATCGCTTCCTTTTCCTTATACTTGCCGGATGACTTTCAAGGTATTCCTGCAATACATCCTTCCCCATCGGGCACTTTCACGCGTGATCTACTGGGCTACGCGCTGGACTTTTGCGCCCTGGAAGAATTTTCTGATCAGCCAGATCGTACGTCGCTACCAGGTCAACATGACCGAAGCTGCGCAACCCGACCCGCTGGCGTACCCCCATTTCAATGCGTTCTTCACCCGCAAACTGCGCCCCGATGCCCGCCGTGCCGATGCATCACCCACCGCCCTGATCTCACCCGCCGATGGACGCATCAGCCAGGCGGGTCCCATCGTCGACGGACGCATCTTCCAGGCCAAGGGGCAGGACTACACGGCCGCCGAGCTACTCGGTGACGAGGCGGCGGCAGTGCCATACCAACGAGGCCGCTTCGTCACCATCTACCTTTCGCCGCGCGACTACCACCGGGTGCACATGCCCCTTCGCGGCGAGCTGAAAGAGACCGTGCATATCCCGGGCCGAATCTTCAGCGTGGCGCCTTTTGCGGTGGAAGCCATTCCGAGACTGTTCGCACGCAACGAGCGACTGGTTTGCCATTTCGAGGGTGATCGCGGCCCCTTCGTAGTCGTGATGGTCGGCGCGATCCTGGTGTCCTCGGTTGCCACGGTGTGGGATGGGCTGGTGATTCCGCCCTATGCATCGTCGATTCGCCGCAAATCCTTTGCGGGGCAAAACGTCTCGCTGGACCGCTTCAGCGAGATGGCTCGCTTCAACATGGGCTCCACGGTGATCATGCTGTTGCCCGAAGGAGTCGCTGAATGGGACGCATTGATGTCGCAGCAGGCTATTCAGGTTGGTCAGCGATTAGGTGAACTGCGTCACATTTGATGCGTTTTTCGACGCCGATCTACACGCCTAATTCGCCGAACCTTGACGCATGTCGTCATTTTGTGACGTTTTCGGCGCATCGCCGGGCGATAGTCCGCTATCTTCCATGACCAATCCGCGCGCCCGTGCGGCACCTGTCTAGTGAGGGGGCACATGCAGATCGTCACTCGCCTTATCGCGATAGCGCGCGCCCGGCAGTTGCAGCGCCAATTTCAGCAGGTCGAGCGCAGCATCTCGGCGCTTCCCGCACGCACACGCTCTCGCTTGGGCCTGATGACGCTGCGCGAAATCGGGCAGGCGTCCAAATGCGAACTCCCTCATCTTTACGGCACAGCGCCGGAACAGCGCTACATACCGTGGGGCCAAGGCACTGACATCGGCTTCGGCCGCTCGAAATCGGAAAACCCCGAAGTCGCGCTGCGCGGCATCGCCCTTTGGCTGGCTGTCGCTTATCACGAGACCAAGGATTCGCCGCACACCAGCCTGCAACCGCAGCACCGCCAATTGTTGCGCGTATTGCGCGAACTACGCGATGTCGGAAGCGAACAGGCGGACGCTACGGCGCAATGGATGCGGTCCGTCGCAGCAGCCTAAAAAGCCTTCTCACGTTCGAACGACACAGCCTCGCGTCACGACATGACGAAGGGACGAGGGACGAGTAGCGAGGGCGTCAAACCCTGCACTCTCCTCACACGGGAAAGGAATGGCGACTGACGAGGCATCCCAACAGGTTGCTCCTGGCGGCAATCTGTTGTCGAGGCAACCCTCGCTACTCGTCCTTCGCCCCTTGATGGCATGTGGACGTTCACCATCGCCGCGCACTCAAACCCGTCACTCAATGGCAGCTTGGCAGCTTCAAAACCTGCCCAGCTTTCACGTGATTGAACTTGAGATTGTTGATACGAGCCACGTCGCTCTCGCTCGAGCAGCTGCCGTGTTTACGCACGATGCTGGCTAACGTATCGCCTCGACGAACCGTGTAGCGGAACATCGATTCGGGCGCTGCGACGGGCGGCGGATCCGGAAACACCGGCACCACGGCGCTGTGCAAGTCACTGGCGAGGATCGGCCACGGCCCGTCCACGCAACGTACGGCATATGCCTTTTCCAGCAATTTGGGCACCTGCAACACCGCGCCGGCAGGTTGCTCCTGCTGGGGATCGAGTCGTGGATTGAGATTGCGCAAAGTGCGGAACCAACCGTCGGGCATGTCGTTCACCGAACCCAGGCATACGGTGAGTTCCGAAATCGACGCCGCGCGCTTGAGCGTGATGCTGCCCGAGAGGCCGTCAATCTGCGGGAATCGCAGGTTGTAGCTGTCCGGATGCAGGAATAGCCATGCGGCCGCAAGCACCTCAGGCACGTAATCGCGCGTCTCTTGCGATAGCTGGCTGTAAATGCGCGGGTCGTAGAAACTCACCGACGTATCGTCGCCGACCAGCCGCCGCATGCGCCCTTCACCACCGTTGTACGCGGCCAGGGTGAGCTCGAGATTGTCGTTGAACACCTTCAGCTGTTCGTCCATGTACTCGGCATTCGCACGCGCGGATTCTGCCGGATCGAATCGCGTGTCGAATCCATCCTGGTCGCTGAGGCCAAAGCGCACGCCGGTGGCGTACATGAACTGTAGCGGCCCGGACGCACCAGAGCGCGAGACGGCATGTACCTTGCCGCCGGATTCTTTTGCGAGGATGCCGAACAAGAGCGCCTCGGGCAGACCTTGCTCCTGATACTGCGGCCACATCTCCTGGCGCAGATACTGATAATTGACATAGGCATCCATCAGATTCGAACGCCACTGAGTCAGCCACATTTCCAGCGCCGCTTTCACCGGTCCGTTCATGGCGATCAATTCGGACAGCTGATGTCCACGCAGCAACGTCACGCTGCGCTGAGCTTCGGGCAGATTGGCGGCGCCGGGCTGTCCCGCCAATGGTGTCATGGCGGGTTCGTTAGTGTTTTCGCCCGGGGTTTCGTCACCAATAAAGCTGCCGTCTTTCAGGCGCAGCAAATGGTCGAACACCGAGAAAAAGCGCTGCGAATCGCAACCTGGGGTGGTACCGCAATGTGCGGCCGCCTCTTTCAGCTGATCAAGCGCGCCGTCCAGCGTTTTTTGGGCGCCTTGCGTATCGCCCGCGCGCGTCTGCTGCAAGGCTGTCTCGTAGCTCTGGCTGGCCTGATCGAGCTGGCTGTAGAGCGCGTTCACGGAAGCTGAAGACGGTTTCGTCGCCCCTGTGCCCGATGCACACGCCGTTAACTGCATAAGCACCGCGATCACTGAAATCAGACGGAGTGAACGAACAGCGGGACGGTAAGACATGTCAGGTTGCACCAGCACTAAACACTAAAGGCGCCACCATAGCGGGCTGCGCGGGCAGACTCAAACAACTTCTTTCGATGCGATGTCTCCTACATCGTTACAATTGAGCACCCGCCTTGGAGGCCTCTCATGCCAGATATCCTGATCGGACGCAACGACAGCATGGAGGTCGCGCTCGACCCGCGCTACGGCAATCGTCACGGCATGATTGCGGGCGCCACCGGTACCGGAAAATCCGTCTCGCTGATGGTGTTGGCCGAAGGTTTCTCCCGTTTGGGCGTGCCGTGTTTCCTGGCCGATGCCAAAGGCGACCTCGCAGGCCTATCCATGGCCGCCACGGAACCGGGCGAGGCGCTCAAGGCGCGGCTGGAAAAACTCAAGCTGAGCGACTGGAAACCACAAGCCAACCCGGTGGTGTTCTGGGATATCTACGGCAAGCTCGGCCATCCCGTGCGCGCCACCGTCAGCGAAATGGGCCCCACGTTGCTCGGCCGCGTGCTTGAACTCAATGACACGCAGCAAGGCGTACTGGAAGTTGTCTTCAAGGTCGCGGATGACGAGGGCTTGTTGCTGCTGGACCTGCCCGATCTGCGCGCCATGCTCGGTTTTGCCGCCGAAAACGCCAAGGATATTTCCAAGCGCTACGGTTTGATCAGCGCGCAAAGCATCGCCGCCATCCAACGCGCGCTGCTCAAACTCGAACAAGATGGCGCCGAGCAGTTTTTCGGCGAGCCGGCGCTGGAACTTGCCGACCTGATGCGCCAAGACATGACGGGGCGCGGCATCATCAACGTGCTCGCCGCCGACCGGCTTATCCTGAAACCACGGCTGTATTCCACTTTTCTGCTGTGGTTGCTGTCCGAGCTTTTCGAGCAGCTTCCAGAAGTCGGCGATCTCGATCAGCCGAAACTGGTGTTCTTTTTCGATGAAGCGCATCTGCTGTTCAGCAATTGCCCCGCTTCGCTGCGCCAACGCGTGGAACAAGTCGTACGGCTGATTCGTTCCAAGGGCGTGGGCGTGTATTTCTGTTCGCAAAATCCCGACGATGTGCCCGGAGACATCCTCGGCCAACTTGGTAATCGCATCCAGCATGCATTGCGCGCTTTCACTCCCCGTGATCAAAAGGCGGTCAGAGCTGCGGCGGAAACTTTCGTCGCCAATCCGGCGCTCAACGTTATCGACGCCATCACTCAGCTCGGTGTTGGCGAAGCACTCGCCTCCACATTGGCAAAAGGTGGCGCACCCACTCCGGTCGAAAAAATACTGGTAACCGCGCCTTGCAGTCGGATTGGCGCCATTACCGATGACGAGCGCAGCACAGTGCGCCAGCGCTCGCCCGTCGGCGCCAAGTACGATACGGCGCTAAATCGCGAGTCCGCTGCCGAAATGCTTGCTGCCCGTGCCGACAGCAAAGCGGTCGAATCGACGGGACAACATGCCGGAACGCGTGGCCAGGATGACGCCACCGAATCGGGTGGCTTCAGTGGTGCCGTGCGCGACGCATTACTGGGTACCAAACGACGCCAGGGAATGGTCGAAACCATGGGCAAACAGGTTGTACGCACCATGGGTAGCCAGCTTGGCCGGCAGATATTGCGCGGTGTGCTGGGCGGCATCTTTGGCGGCAAACGTTGAAGCGGATAACGCTATGACTCGTTGGCGTCCCCCTGCCCCGCGCTCCACCGCGATCATCACGCGCGAAGGTTTCGAAAAGCTCAAGAGCGAGCTCGATCATCTCTGGCATACGCTGCGCCCCGACGTGGTGAGGGCATTGGCCGCCGCGGCGGCTGAAGGCGATCGATCGGAGAATGCCGAATACACGTATCGCAAGAAACAGTTGGGCGAGATCGACCGGCGCGTGCGTTACCTCAGCAAACGCATCCCGGCATTGAAGGTTGCCGAAGGCGCACCCACCGATCGCGAAACGGTTTTTTTCGGCGCCGTGATCGAACTGGAAAACACCGACAGCGGCGACACCTTGCGCTATCGCATCGTTGGACCCGACGAAACGGATGCCAAACGCGGCTGGATCAGTGTCGATTCGCCACTGGCGCAGGCCGTGATGAAGAAAAAGCTGGATGACGAGTTCGAGGCGGAGTTACCGAGCGGCCGTACTCGTTTTGCGGTCATTGGCGTGGAATACGGGTGAGCTTTTTGTAGCGCCGCGCGGCTCTCTTCGACGCGGCAGCTCACTCTATGAGTAACGGCGGCGGATAACTTCTTCCGTTGCGCAAAGGCTGATAACACGCGGCGTCGAGGTGAAACGCCTCTTGATCGTTATCCACATGCCACCCCGGGATGCCCGACAAGGGCAACGGGCGAAGCTCCAGCGGATCACGCAACAATCGACCCGCTGAAATCGCTTCGACGCAGCATGCGGATGCGTCGGCAGGATCGGCATGGCCATTCGCC
>JAATFF010000085.1 GCA_015655335.1 Lysobacterales bacterium
CCCCCGAAGCGCTACCGGCCCTGACCGTCGACGAACCGATGATCAGCATGACCTTCCAGGTCAACAACTCGCCGTTCGCCGGCAGCAAGGATCTCTCGGGCGGCAAGTTCCTGACCAGCCGCCAGCTCAAGGATCGTCTGGACCGCGAACAGGTGCACAACGTAGCGCTGAAGGTCGAGCAAGGCTCCGACGCCGACAAATTCCTCGTCTCCGGTCGCGGTGAATTGCATCTATCGGTGCTGATCGAGAACATGCGCCGCGAGGGCTATGAACTGGCCGTATCGCGTCCGGAAGTCATCATCAAAGAGATCGACGGCCAGAAGATGGAGCCGATCGAACAACTCGTGGTCGACGTCGAGGAAATTCACCAGGGACCGGTGATGGAGCGCCTTGGCATCCGCAAGGGCCAATTGAAGAACATGGAGTCGGACGGCAAGGGGCGCGTGCGTCTCGAATACCAGATCCCGGCGCGCGGCCTCATCGGCTTCCAGAACCAGTTCAAGACCCTCACGCAGGGTTCGGGCCTGTTGTTCCACGTGTTCGACCACTACGGTCCGAAGGAAGAAGGCCAGATCGCCAAGCGCCTCAACGGCGTGATGATCGCCAACGCCGCCGGCACCACGCCCGCTTACTCGTTGGGGCCGTTGCAGGATCGCGGCAAGTTGTTCGCGGCGGAAGGCGATTCGGTCTATGAAGGCCAGCTCGTCGGCATCCACGCCAAGGACAACGACCTCACCGTCAACGCGATCAAGCCCAAGCCGCTAACCAATATGCGTGCATCCGGCAAGGACGACGCGATCCAGCTGACCCCGGCGATCAAGTTCTCGCTGGAACAGGCGCTGGATTTCATCGACGACGATGAGCTGGTGGAGATCACTCCGAAAGAGATCCGCTTGCGCAAAAAGCATCTCACCGAGAACGATCGCAAAAAAGCTTCGCGCGGTTGATAGATGCATCGCTAGCAAAACAACGAAAGGCCGCCGCGAGGCGGCCTTTCTGTTTGTGTGTCCCGCACTCAGCTTGCAGCATCGCGGCCGCACTAGCGACCAGGACGTTTGTTATCTCCCGTCATGATTAGAACGTCTAAACGCCGCACTCGTCGCAAGATATTCTCGTGCCTTCTGCTCGCTGCATTGCCGTTGATTTCGCGCGCGGATGATGCACCACTGTTCATTTCCCAATGGCTTGGTGCGCAATACACTTTCGTAGATCAAAATCAGTCGCGCGTGTATATTGAATTCTGAAACTTGCCAAACGTTGCGTGACTTCCTTTCGGTTATCCCATCAGCCGGTCACTGCACCGAATTGCCGTCGGCATCACCTGATGCATATCGAACACCAGCAACTCGTTGTGACCACGCGAAAGCCATGACGCGGGGCAATACAACCGCTGCTGCGGCCCGATGCGCCAATAGCGCCCCAGCAGCTTGCCGTTGACCCACAGATACCCCTTGTTCCATTCGCTCATGTCGATGTAGCAATCGCCCAGCTTGTCGAGCGTGACGGCGGCCTTGAAGAACATGCCGGGACGCAGTGCCGAAGGCGAATTGCGATCCATCCGCGGAAGGCCCGCAACATAGGTCTCATCCAGCGGCAGGCTGTGTGCCTGCCAATCGTGCAGCTCCTCGCCATCGAGCGTCACGGCGCCCACGATGCCTTTGAAGTCGTACATCGCCTGTCCGTAACCGACATGGCCGAAACTGTCGACGAGAATCTCCAACATCGCACCCGCACCATTGGCTGGTGGTGGAATATCCACGTAATTCTTCACGTGCAGACCGGGCTTGTTGACGCGCGATACGTAATCCAGATATTTGCCGTCGCTCGATATCGTGGCGTAATCGCGTACTCCCTCCATGTTCAGCATGCCTCCGCGCGACAGCGTCTTGCGGTACAACACCATGCCCTGGTTCTGTGCAAACAGGATTTCGTTCGGATCGGGTTTCTTCACCTGCCTCGACGGCATCGGAAAGTTGTCCCAGATCGATGCGTAGGGATGCGCGATCACCTCCGCAAAGTGGCCTGTCGGCGGAGCGAGTGGCGGCTCGGGGATCGGCTGCCGCAGATGCGCGGCAATCACTGAACGGAAAGCGCGGTAGTTCAGCGTGGCCTCGCCGCGCTCGTTGATCGGCGCACCGTAATCGTAGCTTGTGATGACCGGTTCGAAATTAGCGTAGTCGTTGCGCGCATTGGCGCCCGCGGTGAAGCCGAAATTGGTGCCGCCATGTACCACGTACATGTTGAACGAACGACCTTCGGCCATGATCTTGCGCAAGGTTGGAAGGTAGTTGCCGCTTTGGAAAATCAAATCACCCCAGTGCGTCAACCAGCCGGGATAGCCCTCGCCCACCCACACCGGCGCGTCGCCCGCAATCACCTGCGCGGCAGCGAAGTCGGTATCGCCGTCCAAACCTAGCGCGGCACCCGGCACATAAGTGCCTGCTTTCTGGATTTGGTCCAGTCCATCGGAGATCGAGAACGGCCCTTCGATGCCGTTGGCTTGCCACATCGTACGCAGGCGCAGCAGATAGTCGCGATCGTGGCCGAACGACGCGTACTCGTTCTCGATCTGCATCATCAGGATCGGGCCACCGCGTTGCGCCATCAGCGGCGCGATCTTGGGGCCAACCGCATGCATATAGCGCTGCACCGCCTGCATGTAGCGCGCGTCGTCCTTGGTACGCACACGAATGGAAGGATCGCGCAGCAGGTACGCCGGCAGACCACCCAAGTCCCATTCCGCGCAAACGTAAGGACCTGGACGCAGATACACCCACATGCCTTCCTGCTGGCACAACGTGATGAAACGGACGAAATCGCGGCGCTCGGTCGTGAAGTCGAAGTCGCCCGGCTCGCTTTCGAAGTAGTTCCACATCAGGTAGACCGCGATGGTGTTGAGTCCCATCGCCTTGGCCATGCGGATGCGATGCTGCCAATACTCGGCAGGAATGCGCGCGGGATGCATTTCGCCGCTGCGGATCTGGAATGGCGCGCCGTCCAGCAAGAATTGCCGATGACCCAACTCGAAGCGATGCGGACGGCCATCCGGGAGCTTGTCAATGAAGCCGCCCACAGGAAGGGGACTGGCATCAACACGCCAACTCAAGGCCGCGAGAGGCGTCAATGCGCTCAAGCGAAGAAAATCCCGTCGTAGCATCTTGACTCCCTTTGTATGGCGAGAAGCTGTAGTGCCGCAAAACATAAGTTGATCAGCAATAAGCCAGGACTTGCAACAACGACGATGCGCGTCGCGCACTCAACCCGATGGACGACCCTCGCCAACTTGGACCGGCGTAGCGACCCAACTAGTGGCCGTACTGCTCGCGCCGGCCACGCGCTGCACTGCGCGTGCCTGTGCAGGCAGCGTGTGTAACGTCGTGAAGTTCGGTGCCCATACCTTGTCGAGGCCTAGCTTGTCCGGCTTGGCAGACGTGTCGGTCCAATTGAACATAATGCGTAGATGGCCGCTCCACGGCGCCCATGCGCTCACCCAAGAGCCCAGCACGAGATTGTGTTCCACATCGAAGTTGACGCTGTGCTCGTCCAAGTAGATGCCATTGCCGACGCCGCTGTGGCGCATGTCCACGTCGTTGCGCTCGATGTAGGACGTACCGGGTGTGTAAGTACCCTGGGTGTAGATCGCGCCACCATCAGCTAGTTGCAGCATCACGCGCTCGATGCGATTCGCCACGATGTGGATCGACGATTCCACCGGCGCCTCGCCTTCATAGTCCCATCCCCAGCCTACCGAGATGCCGCTATAAGGCAGATCGCTAATCGTATTGTGAGCGATCTCGATGCTGTTTACGAAGCCGGCCATGATCGCGACATTGTCGCGATACATCTGTGCGACATGGTCGATCCTATTGTTATCGATCACGAAGTCGCAAGACGTGTCATCCGGATGCGCGGGATGAGCCTCGGTATCGCCGGCAAAAATGGCGCCCCCGCCAAGATCGAAGAAACGAGAGTTCACCACTACCGCGCCATGCGTGCCGCGAGAGAACGCGATACCGGCTGCCGCCAGATGGGTAAATGTGTCCCGATCGAACACGATATTCCGGCCCGCATTGACCTGCACTGCTGCACCGATCCGGCTCATGCCCTCGCCATTGTCCGGCAGCGCTGTTCTCCCCTCTCCATCTACAACGTAACCCGCTTGCAGGCTGACATAGCCATCGCCGGACAATGGTTTGCGCCAGCCGGTATAGGAAAACGTGATGCCAGAGAATGTGAGGTCATGCACGGGGGCATCGCGCGTGCCATCCAGTCGTAGTAATTGTTCCGCTACGGGTATCTCGATGGTCGCTGCCTGCAACGATTCGTCGGCGCGCGGCCGGTAGAGCAACATGTGCTGCTGCGTATCCACGGTAAAACTGCCCGGTTCGCGTGGTGTGCCGGCCAGATTTTCAAACCAATCCACTCCGCCGTAGTACTTACCCACCGGGCTGGCGACGCGCCAGTCATCGTGGGAATCGAGCGTGGTGTTGTGCCAGCAAGGTTGTGCAAGTGTCACGCGGTCTGCGCCAAGTGCGGTCACCGCACAACGGAAATCTCGCCAGCGCACATGGATCACAGCCATCGAGCCGACTTGCAGCAATCGCATTGTCGACGGCGGAATACTCGACAGGCCTTGCGCGTCCACCTTGCAGGCGGGACAGGTTGGCGTCCGTGACGGTTGGCGACGCTGACCATCCAGATAGACGCTCGATACATCATCGGCCGACTGAATCGGGAACGCCCACAACGCACCTCGCTGCCGGCCAGTCTCAGTCCGGCTGCCGGACAAGACCGGGTGAGCACCCGGCGCGGCATGCCAACGCACTGGATGTTCGGGCGAGCCACTATCCGCCGCGGAGAACTGCAACGGTTGCAGCAGCCGATACGTACCGTCGCGCAGTACAACATCGATGTTCGCATCGCCATCATGTCGCAATACGCGCGCACGCGATTGCGCGGCGGCCAATGTGCAGGGGGCGGACGCCGTGCATAGTCCTCGCTCAGCACCCGAGGGGGATGCGAACAGTGTCTCGGCAAACCCAGCGTGTGGACATGCTGCCAAAACCAGCAGGCCAAGACCATGACTGATCGCAATCACTCCGATTCGATGGGCATATCGTCGAATAGATCTCAAGCCGCCATGGCGCATGCCATCCCTTACCCGTGATGTCATGGCTAATGGAAACCTCACTATGCAGAACGGTTCAATCGAACCCATGCAGCACTGCTGCGCGGCAATAGGACATGGCAGGTGCCATGCGTATCGACGTTAATGGCACGGCCAGCCGGCGCGCCATCGATGCCCTCCATGACGATGTCGTGCCGACTGTCCAGCGACGGCGCGGACAGACGCATCAACTGACCCGCACTTAAACCCTTCAGCCCGCCGATCGCAATCGACACATCCTGCGCGGCGTCCTTGTTAATCAGTGCAAGCTGTACCGTGCCATCGCGCACCGCGGCGTAAGCGGCCAGGTTTACGCCAGCAGCACGGATGTCGCCGGACACCATTTGCGCGCCAGCGAATTGTTGTGCCAGCAACATCCCGTAGTACAACGGTCGGGGCTGGAAGCCGCGTTCCACGTCGCCGGCGATCGCCGAATAGCGTGACGTGACGGCATCGCGACGGGCCGGCAAGTCGGCAGCAGTGGTCGCAGTATCCACACCATGCCCTAGCGAAGCCTCTACCGATTCCAATGTGCCGCCGTGGAAATTTATGCCAGCTACGCCGCGCTGTGCGAGTGCGAGCATGAAATCCGCACCCCACAACGCCGAAGCAAATACGTTGCTGACGCCATCACGGCCACCGGAGTAATAAGAGTTGGCCTCGCTCAGCCGGAAAGGCAGATGTGCAGCATCCGCTACGCTCATGATCTGCTCGACTTCTTTAAAGAAGTCTGTGTCCGTAGCGAGCAAGTTCGGAATCGAACCGTTGGGCGCCCCATCGCGATAGTAATGACGGCTTAGAAACACATTCTCCGGACCATGCCGTTTTGCGTAGTCGATCACCCAGTCCGTATTCGCACCGGTATCGGGCCCGGCGATCGGTATGCCAGCCGCGCGAATCGCTGTGGCGTACGGGGTCCACGCGGCATCGAATGCGGCGTAGTCCTTATCGTAGTTGTTGGCCTCGTTACCGATTTGTATTGCCAATAGCGAATCGCCGACGATCTGCTGCACGGCACGCGCCAGTTCCACACCCATCGCCGGCACGCCGATTTTGAGATTGACGCCGAAGACCAGCTTCCAACCCGTGGCACGCAGAAAACCGGCCAACGCATGCAGCGACTGCGGATGGAGCACGAATGTGCTCTGCGGCCCAATCTTACCCGCGTGCTGGATTGGCAACGTTCCACGGTACTCGCTCCACACGGTGTAGTCGCTGGTGTTGCCACCAATACGCAATACACCGTGCGGACTCAGCTGGCGAAACAGTTGTATGAGTGCGTGGTTATCGGCCGAAAAGAATGCGGGGTTCGCCAGTTGCAGTGTTTCATAGCTGAGCCCCGTAAAGGAATCACTGACGACACGTCCAGGCTGTTCGAGTTGCAACGCAAACGTGGCCTTCGTGGATGCGCGTGCCAATGCTTCAGTCGCTGCCACCATTCGCGCGAACGACGATGCCACGGGTAGCAGAGCCGCAGCTTTTAACAGTTTGCGTCGGGATGGATCAAACATGCGACCTTCTCCGGAGTTAACAACGCTAGGGAAAGTGCCAACCGCGTGAAGCGGACGACGCCCAGCCTAGTTATGGCGACGCTGGCGTCAGCTCCAACGTCAACACCTCGAACGGCGCAAGTTGGATGGTGCTCGAATGATCGGCGTCCAGCTGCTTCGGCACGTCGCCTCCGCCGCTCTTCCAGATATCACGCACGTTGAAATGACGACCCGCGCCCTGTGGAAGTTCCAGCTGACGCTGCAGGTCGATCACCGCAGCCTGTGGTTTCGCATCAGGATTGCGCACTGTAATGATCGACTTCCGAGCCGACCATGCAGCCCAGCCGTACACGTCGAGGCGCCCAGGATCACCGCCGATCCAGTGCGTGTCGCGCAGTACCTCGGAGTTGCTACGCGACCAGTTCGCCGCCTCAGCCAGCACATTCCAGTCCTGCGTACTCAGTAGCGATGGCGTGATGTACATCTCCTGTAGCTCGGTGCCGGTGGCGAAGTACGAGCGCACCTCGTTGGCGAAGTCGTGTCCCGGGTCGGTGTTCAGGCGTGGATTCTTCTGCGCGTAAATGATGCCGTGGAGCATCAGCGAATTGATCGGGAACAGCGGCCCCTTCAGCACGATGTTCTGGTAGGTCTGCTGGTCGCGGTAGGTGATCCACTGCTCGCGCATCGTGCCTACGCCGGTGTACCAATCGTCCTCGCCGTCGCGCCAGATGGTGTCGGCGTAGCGCAACCAGAACGGGGATGCCCAGGTACCGGTGGTGAGGTTGATGAAAGTGTCCGGCTTGTCGTGACGAATATCCTGGATCAGCTGGATCGCTGCGGCGAAGTCGCTGTCGAAGCGACTTCCCGGAAACACGCTGCTGACGTTACCCGTGCCATCGAACTTGAACTGGTTGATGCCGTTCTTGTCCAGCAGACTTAGCACCACATCGTGGAAGCGCTGGTAGTACTTCGGACCAGACAGCTCGAAGCCACCCTCGTTGATCTCGTAACCGGCCGCCTTGCCGTTCTGCAAGCGCTCCTGCTGCGGCTTGCTGTAGCCACCCCACGGCGACAACCACACGCCTGGCGCTGCGCCGTACTTCGCAGCAGCCTCACGCAGCGGCACAAAGCCGTGCGGAAAATCCTTGCTGAAATTCCAGCTACCGCTGCGATCATCCCAGCCGTCGTCAAACAGGAAGGAATCGAGCTTCACGCCGCGCTTGACGCTGAGTTCCTCGCCGAAGGTGTTGATGCGATCCAGTGCCTCAGCCTCGGTGTACGGGGTGAAGTAGCCGATGTCGTACCAGGAGTTGTAGTGCAGGAACGTGCGGTAGGGATGCGCGCGTTCGCGCTCGACGTAGCCATTGAAGTCGCGGCGCAGCTGGCCGTCGCGCACCACGCCGACCACCGCCGAATAATCCACCGTCTTGCCCTTCTCCAGCGGCAGCGTGCGCGACAGCGTGAGCGTCGCTTCGTGGTGGTATGCCGTGCTGTCGGAGAGCGGGTTCTCGAAGCCGAGGTAGACATCGCCGACCACCACGGGCGAACCGTTCACCGTGCCTACCACCTCAGCATCGCCCACCTGCGATTGCAGCAGCGATACCTTGACGATCTTCTCGTCCTGCTTCAGCGCGCTGATGCTCACTTCTTCGCGCAGGTAGGGCGAGCCGTCGCGCTGCACGAGTTTCCAATCCACGCGAAAGCGGCTGTCCGCATCGCCGAAGCTGGCCTCGACCACCTTGCCGGGAAGCCGGGCGGAAAACCGCGAGGCCTGCTCATCCACCGGCAACGCCACCACGCGCGGCGGCGACAGCAGACGCATGTCGCCCGCCTTGATCTTGCTGCCATCGGCCAGCACCAGCGCGAACGGTGCGGACACGGCAAACGTGCGGCCGTGCACGCGGTCGGTCACCGTCATGTCGACAAGATGCTGCCCGTCGAGCTTCCAGCGCGCCTCGATCGCGGCGTTGCCAAAGCTCTCCGCACCTTGCTGGTCGACGAACACTGCCGTACCAGGATCGAGCACCAGCTTGCCAGTGGCGACGCTGTCCTCGGCATGCGCCGCGCCGAGGGCGCCCAACGCAGCCAGCAGGCAGGAAGCCAGCAGGCTCACGCGCGACGAACGAAGGGAGCGGAGATGCGATGCTGGCATGACGACCTCTTGTGATGATTTGACCGTGTCAACGGAAGCACCGCGCGGATGCTCCGTCTGCGTAACTCTAAAGCGCCGCCCGATCTGGTCGGGCGGCGCGGGTTGCTGCAAGGCGGCGCACAGCGACGCCGTCCGTGCTCAGTAGTCGTAGGTGACACCGAACCGTACGTAGCGCGGTTGCTGCAGCACCATTGGCGTGCCATAGCCCGGGTTTGGCGTGCCTATACTGCCGTTGTATTCGGCATCCAAGTTGATCGGCGCCTGGCCGTTGAACACGTTGAACACATCCACGTTCAAAGACAGCTTGTGGCCAGCGAATGCCGGACGGTAATGGACGCCGAGGTCAAGCTGCTTAATCCACGGCAAACGACCGAACTCGCCCGGAGGCGATGGTTGGCCATTGCACCAGTGGTAACTGGAGCCATAGTCGACCGGATCGCCCTGCTGCGGTCCGTAATAGCCAAGGCAGTACTTCGGCCCACCCTGGGTCAGGTTGAGGTTGGCCGACACCAGCCACTCGGGCGTGATCGCGTAGTAGCCGTAGGCCTTGAGCACATTGGTGTGGTCGTTGCCCTGCGGGCCATCGGCGTAGACCATCAGCTGCGGGAAGTCCCAGTCCTCGTTCTGCGTGCCGCCCGTAGCGCGGATGTCGGACTGACCCTCGCCTTCGCTGTTGCCGTAGCTGCGCGAGAAGATATAGGTGACCTTGGCGTACCACTTGCCATCGAACGGATGCTCGAGGAAGGTTTCCAGGCCGTAGTAGCGGCGCACGGCAGGCGGAAACTGCATATCGGCATTGGACACCGTCACGCTGTGGAACGCGCCGCTCGGATCCTCAACCGCGAAGGTGTTGGCCTCGCCCGGATTGATGTAGTAGCAGGTGTCTGTGTTGATGTCCGTGACGCCTTGCGAAGCCGCCTTGTTCACCACTACCTGCACATCGCACCAGTCGTCGATCACATGGCGCAGGATGCGTCGGGTGATCTTGGCGCCATAGACCCAATTGGTGCCGGCAGTCTTCTGGAAGCCCAGCATGAACTCGTCTTGGTCCTCGGCCTTGAGGCTGGTCGCCGTCATGGTGCGCGGATCGGGTGTCTGGCCATAAGCGCCGTTCGGCGACACCGGCCCCGACATTTGCGTCAAACCGGTCGGCTCGCCGTTAGCCGCAATGCCGCTGTAGGTGTAGTACTGGTTGGTAGCTACATAGCCGTTGGCGGGATCGCCCGGAGCGATCGGCGAACCGAGATAGTAGCGGCCGGCATTGCCGAACACCTTGAACGAGCTGTCGCCGAACACATCCCAACTGAAGCCCAGGCGCGGCGCCCATTGCGGCTTGGTCTGGCGCATGTAGGGCAGCGCGCTGGCATTGGTGTTGGTGAAGTCGTCGTCGCGCAGACCGATGGAAAGCAGTAGGCGGTCGTTGACCTGCCAGTTGTCCTCGATGTATTCGGCGTTCTCGGTGGAGAACAAGTTGCCACCTTGGTTGAAGATGTACTTGGAGACGTAATAGCCACTCGCGCCATTCGGATAACTGGCCGGAGCGCCTACACCAAGGGACGGTGCAATCGGCACCGTCGGCGTCTGCGAATACGCATAAAGCCATTGGTAGCCATCGGGTCCGGAGGTGAGTTCGTCCTGATCGGTGGCGGCCGTTCGCAGGTTGTCGATACCCGCGGTGAGCGTGTGGTCGCCCAGCGTATAGGTCAACGCGACGCGTAGGTTGGTAGACACAAAGTTCTGACCCGGGTTGTTGATCTCTTGAACGGTCTGGTTGTTGGTAATGGGCGTGCCGCCGTTCAGTGCGGGGTTTTCCTGCGTGTAACTGCCGATGTACGGCTCACTCGGGTCGTACGCGGGATTCTCGTTGTAGTCGCGCGTCTTCATGCGGCCGTACTGGGCCGTTAAGGTCAGCTTGTCCGTGATGTAGCTGGTGAACTTCGCCTGCCACAGGTCGCCACCTTGCTTGGTGTCGTTGGCATAGGCCTTGAGGCCGGCGTCGCTCAAGTTGTTGTAGTCGTAGTTGTAGACCGTGCCGCTAGTCAGGCTCTTGTCCGACGCGCCCGTCAGTTCCAGCAGGTTGCTGTCGGTGATGTTCCAGTTCACCTTGGCATACCACTTGGGAACCGTATCCGTGTAGTGCGTGTCTGTGCCGGCCTCGACGCTGTTGACCGTGTTGCCGTCCGTGTGGGTCATTTCCGCCGAAGCGAAGAAGAACAGCTTGTCCTTGATGATCGGGCCGCCCACGTAAAGGTCGTAGACGGACGACCACGTGCTGTTCCTACTGTTCGGGTCGTACAGGTTACCGGCCACGGGCGAGGGCGGCAGGCCATTCTCGTAATAGGTGTTGTTCGCGCCTGCCACCATCGATGACGGCTCGTAAAGGAACTGCCCGCCAAAGTGCCAGTCGTTGGTGCCGCTCTTACCGATCATGTTGATCACGCCACCGTCGCTGCGCCCGTACTGCGCGCTGTAGCCGCCGGTGTAGACCTCTTCCTGGTCGATGGAGCCGTACGGCAACGCGAGGCCGCCTTGAGCGAGGTTCGGGTCGGTGGTATTGAAGCCATTGAGGTAATACGCATTCTCGGTGGTGGACGAACCACCGAAGCTGACCAGCGGCACGCCCGTGGTACTTTTCGCGCCGCCCGCGCCGACGTTGGTGCCCGGCGCCAGCAGCGCAATCGATTCCGCGGTTTGCCCCAGCGGCAACTTGGCCAACTGGTCGGCAGTGAGAACCGTGCGCGAATCCACGGAGCTGACGTCAATCGGCGGCAGCTTGTTGGCCGTTACATTCACGGCAGAGAGCTGCCTCGTGTTCGCCTCTCCCGCTTCAGTGGGGGCGGCACTAAACGAAATTTCCGCACCCACACCGACTTGTAGTACCACGTTGTCGCGCGTTTGCACGACCTTTCCGTCGCTCATCAATGAGACTGAATACGTGCCGATTGGAAGCTGGGGCGCGTTGTATCGTCCCTGACTGTCGACATTGACGGTACGTGTCAGACCGCTGCTGTTGCGAATGACGACGGTTTCACCCGGCTGCACCGGCACACGCCCAAAGATGCTGCTGGTAGTGGACTGTGCGTGTGCGCCTGCTGATATCAACAAGGAGCCGATCGCCATGACCAGGCATCTACGCTTCAACAAAACTCCGCATTTCATGGACCCACCCCTCTATCGAGTAACGATTTAGATAACCCTGCCAAAGCAGCCGTCGCTGGCTACTTGCCATCCCTTGCTCTATGCGATGGCCTTACTGGCCACCTCAATCGTGATGTTGTTACCGTCGGCTCCCCGCCGAACGGAGCGCCGCGATCAACGGCGCATGCATGCAAAGTGCAATCAACAATCCTTTGCTGGCTGAGCCTTTCCCGCTCGCCCCGAACTCTTCTACGTTTCGGCAAAACAATGGCCGCTTACATTTCTCATCTGCCCAGTTGTTCCAATCGCACCTGCGGCAGCAGTGCGTCGACGTCGGCGCGCCGTACATAGCCGGTTTCTTCATGCATGGCGTTCGCTGCGCCGCAAGCCACACCGAGGCGTAATGTTTCCTCGTGCGACAAACCGCGCTTCAGACCGACCGCCATGCCCGCTAGCAGGCAATCGCCCGAACCCACGCTGTTGCGGCTGTGCGCTAGCTCGACTACGCCGTGCCATACGCCATCGTCATCGGCGCAAACCGCACCCAGCGCGCCCATTGACACCACGGGCAACGCAATGCCATCGGCATGAAGAGCCCGCGCCGCGTCTGCCGCACTGCCGAGGCGATCGATGGCACGTCCATACAACTCGCTGATCTCATCGCGATTGGGCTTGATCGTGAAAGGCTTCACGCCGACGGCATGCCGCATGGCATCGCCGCTGGCATCGACCAGGCAGCGCTTACCCAAATTTTTGGCGTATTGAACGAGCTCCGCATAAACCGTTGGCGCGAATCCACGCGGCAAGCTGCCGGAAAGAATTACGAGATCGCTTTCATGGATGCTTCGACGAAGATCCCGCAGCAGCGCATCGCATTCGGACTGCGCCAACAGTGGGCCTTGCCCAAGTATTTCGGTGATTTTCCCAGCGGCATCTTGCAGCGCCAGACAATGACGCAACTCACCGGCAATCTCGACACCGTGAAACTGCACACCACGTTCGCTCATGCGTTGACCGATCAGGCTGCGATGTTGTGCATCGACCAGACCCACCAGCTGCACACGCTCGTCCAGTGCGGCGATGGTTTGCGCCACGTGCAAACCCTTGCCGCCGGGATAAACCCGCTCCGCACGCACACGATTAACCTCGCCGGGATTCAGCGCATCGAGATGGATAAAGCGATCGATAGCGGTGTTGAAGCCGGCGACGGCGATCATGATTTGCCCGTTACCAACGCCAGCGCTTCACTGACACTCGCTTGCGCTGTGGTGCCGCCGATGCCGCGCGTGGACAAACTGCCGCACGCGTTACCCCATTTCATGCAATCGAGTAGCGGCATCTCACGCAACCATGCGTGTAGAAACCCTGCATCGAAGGAATCGCCTGCGCCGGTGCTGTCGACGGCATCGACGCTGTAGGCCGGCACATCCAGCCATTGGTCCTGATGCAAACTGGTGCAACCCTGGCGACCGCGTTTGACCACGGTTTGCGTCCGCCCGTTCTGCACCAGCGCCAAGGCTTCGCGCGTATCGCCGCGGCCCGTGATGGCTTGTAGTTCCTGTTCGTTGGGCAGGAAAACATCTACCTCGCGCAAGGTGTCAAATAGGTCGCTTTCCCATCGCTGCTCCGGATCGAAGCCAGGATCGAGCGACGTGCTGAGGCCTGCCGCTGTCGCTCGCGCAAATAAATCGCGACAGCCAGGGCGCAACGCTTTCTGCAGGTAGTACGACGACACGTGCAAGTGATCGGCCGCCGCCAACCATTCGTCGCGAACTTCCTCGGCGCGCAATTCGGCGATGGCGCCTGCAAAGGTGACCAGGGCGCGGTCCTGCGGCGTGGATAGCGAAGCCGTTACGCCAGTGCGCAATGCACCGTCGGGGCGTAGCGATGCGACATCGACACCCGCGTCACGCAAGGCTTGCAGGCAAAATTTTCCGGATGCGTCGGAGCCAAGGCGGCCATGAAAAGCCACTCGGTTACCCAATCGCGCCAAGCCCATCGCACAAATCATGGACGAGCTACCAGGCGTCATCACAAAGTCATCCGCCAGCACTTCTTTGCCTGGCGTCGGCAACGCATGACAACCCTTGAACACGAAGTCGACGTTGATTTCGCCGACAACCAGTATGCGTACGGGATGATCGTGAGGTTTCACGTCGTCGCTCCGTGGATGGCGAAATCTTCAACGACGCGCGTGAGTACGCCTTCGGAAGGCGTATCGGGTCGGCCGCCAAGCTGCAGGCAGCGGAAGAAGGCGAGCAGCTGAGTCGCTACAACGTGGGCCAATACCATTGAAACATCCGAGTTAGCCGCTTCCGTAGCGGACACGACAAGCGTGTCGTCACCACCGATGACATCGGGCGGCACGTCATCGCCCACGATCAGCTTCGCCATGCCCAGTTGCTTGCGCGACACTTCGCGCAATAGATCGCACTCGTAGCGGCGCACCGCCGGATCCGGCGAAAGCAGCGCCACGATCAGCGTGGATGGATGGATGAAAGACATCGGGCCGTGACGCAGTCCGAGAAATGTCTCGGCCATTGTGATGACCTTGCCGCCGGTCATCTCCAGCATTTTCAGTGCACCTTCGCGCGCCGCGCCGAACGCAGCGCCGCTGCCCAGATACACCGCCGAGGTGAAATCGCGTTGCGCCAAAGCAGCCAAGGCATCCGACTGCGTATCGAAGATATGCTGCACGCCCGACGCGGCACTCTCAATCGCGTTGACCGCCAGTTCCGAACGCGTGCCTTGCAACATGCCTGTGCAACCAAGCAGGAGATTGGTGAAGCTGCTGGTCATCACCAAGCTGCGATCGTTGGTGCGCTCGTCCAACACCAGCACGGTGACGCGCGGATCGTTGCGATAGTGCGTGGCCAGTTTGCCTTCCGCGTTGCAGGTAATCACCAGATGACGCCAGGCCGGCGCCTCCGCCAACAACGTACTCACGACGGCAGCGCTTTCCGGGCTATCGCCCGAACGCGCCACCGAGATCATCAGCCCAGGCCCCGGTGGCAGTACGCTGCGCCAATGGGTAAGCAAGGCTCCCGCGGCGATCGCTTGCACCGGCACACCGAGACCCGATTGCAGCAACGGCGCGACGCTTTCGCCGATATAGATGGAGCTGCCTGAACCGGTCAGCACGATATGGGCCGGTCGCGGGCTGAGCGCTTTCGTCAGCCGCTGACGCACCACGGTGCCATGTAGCAGATCGAACGTATCCTGCCAGGTGGCCGGCTGCTGGAGGATTTCACGCAAGGTGTCCGCGTAACCCGCGGACTCTTGCGCCTGGACGGGTTGCGCTCGAAGCGCCTCCAGTACCGACTCATCTTTCGTTTTCTTATGAAGTATTGACATTTTGCTCAATTCGCTCGAATGTGAAACCATCCGATGACGCTCACAGAGTATTCGAAATGAAAGATCCGTTACAACACCTTTCGAAAGCTTCCGAAAAATTTTCGAAACTTTCCCTTTCCCACGGCAAGCGGACCCGCCTTTGGCGCCTGATGTACGGCCACGGCCCGCGCAACGGCAGTTTGCTTGTTCTGCCGCTGGACCAGGGTTTGGAACACGGTCCGACCGATTTTTTCCCCAACCCTCCGGCGATCGATCCGGAATACCAGTTTCGGCTGGCGGTGGAAGGCAATTTTTCGGCAATCGCGCTCGGCGTCGGCCTGGCCGAGAAATACTTGGGCGAGTGGTGCGGCCAGATTCCGTTGATCCTCAAGCTCAACGGCAAAACCAATATCCCTAGCGATGCAGAAGCCACCTCGCCCCTGTTCGCATCCGTGGAAGATGCCGTGCGGCTGGGCGCCGACGCCGTCGGCTACACCATGTATGTAGGCTCGCCGCGCCAGCACGACGAATTCCGCCAGTTCGAAAAAGTACGCCAGGACTGCGAGCGCTTCGGCATGCCGCTGGTGCTGTGGTCGTATCCGCGCGGTGCGGCGATCGACGCGAAAGGCGGTAAAGGCAGCCTCTACGCGCAGGATTACGCGGCGCGCGTCGCGCTGGAACTGGGCGCCGACATCGTGAAATTGCACGAGCCGGACGACAACCGCGCCAACGTGCCTGCACCGTATAACCAATTGCAGGAAGACGCCTCCGCCCGCACGCAACGCGTGGTGCGTTCGGCCGGACGCACCATGGTGCTGTTCTCCGGCGGCGAGAAGAACGACGACGATGCAGCCGTTTTGCGCAAGGTGGAGTTCTATATGGCTTCCGGCGCAAACGGCGTGATGTTCGGCCGCAACATGTGGTTGCGTCCGCTGGACCAGGCCATCGCGCTGACTCGCGCCGTGCACGACATCATGGCCAAGTATCCGCGCTGAAACCGCGAGGGACCCCTCCTCCCTGCGGCCAAACTCGCGCGGCGCCGTACCCTCTCTCCGACGGGATGCCCCTAGCGTCCCCGACTACCCCGTCGGGGAGAGGGCTGGGGCGATAACATGCATGCCTTCTCCCGGCTGGAAGAGGGCTATGGTGATGGGCATTCTTGCGCGGTTGATGAATCGAAGCAGGCTTTGATATGGGTCATCGCGAGCTTGACCCCCTCACCTCAATCCTCTCCCTCAGGGGGAGAGGAGGCGAACGCAAAGAGCTTTTTCTAATTCGATGACGCATAGCACTCGCAAACCGCAAACCGTCCGGCACGAACCCTGGTCGTTCCGTGTACAGACGCGCGCCGGCTGTTTTTGCTGCGCGCCGCCACGCGGTACGGGCACAATCCAGGCGGGCACCGGCAAAAATCCGCTGCAGACTGCGCCCGATCAAAGCAAATCCGAGCTGCGACTGAAGGACTTCAAGCCGCGCAGCATGCTGCGCGTGCCCAAGACACGCATCGAACGTCCGCGCTTCCCCGTCATCGACGCACATACGCATCTCACCTGGTCGAGCAAGGTACGCAACGGCGTGTCGGTGGGCGAAGACATCACCGTCTTCGCCAAACCGGAAGACCTGCTGCCGGTCATGGATCGCAAAGGCATCCGCACCCTGGTCAACCTTACCGGTGGCGTCGGTGCCGGCCTCGAACAAACTATCAAGCTGTTCGACCAGGCCGCGCCCGGACGCTTTCTCACCCTTACCGAGCCGTCCTACGAATATTTTCCTGAACCGAACTATTCACAGCGGCAGGCCGATGCCATCGCGCATGCCCATCGGGTAGGCGCGCGCGGCCTGAAGTTGCTCAAGACGTTAGGCCTCTATCTGCGGGAGCAGGTTGATTCGGGTCCTTTGGTAGCCGTGGACGACCCTCGCTTCGATGCGATGTGGGAAGCCTGCGCGGCACACAACATGCCGGTGTTTTTGCACGTTTCCGATCCCGAGGCGTTTTTCCTGCCCACCAACGAATACAACGAACGCTATGAGGAACTGGCCAAGCATCCGGATTGGTCGTTCTACGGCCCGGAATTCCCCAGTAACGCGGAAATCCTCGCCGCCCGCGACCGGCTGATCGCCCGCCACCCCAAAACCACCTTCGCCCTGATGCACGTGGGCAATTGGGCCGAAAACCTCGAGGCCGTCGCCGACTGCCTGGACCGCTTTCCCAATACCCTGGTGGACATCAGCGCGCGTATCGGCGAACTGGGCCGCCAGCCGCGCACCGCGCAGCGCTTTTTCGACCGTTACCAGGACCGCATCCTGTTCGGAACCGACGCCGTGCCCTCCCCGTATGGCGACGACGTCCCCCAGCAGCTGTTCGGCGACGAGCTGTACGAAATCTATTACCGCTTCCTCGAAACCGAGGACGAATACTTCGACTACGCGCCGGCCGAAATGCCCCCGCAGGGCCGCTGGTCGATCTACGGCCTGGGTCTGACAGACACGATTCTGCGCAAGATATACCATGACAACGCCGCCAGACTATTGAGTCTGCCCAACGACTCCGAGTAGCGCGCGCCGGGATCTGTTTGCGCGCAGGGCAAGGAAGAACGAGTGAGGTGTATGTCGATACATAAACGAGTGATGACGCAGACATGCGTGCAAGCAGACCCGGCCCTCCGGGTTGCCCACGAGTGGCCGCTATGAGTGAAGCCCGCGCCTCCGCCCCATCGCACCGTTTATTGGTCGAGGAGCGCCGACGCCTGATCGTCGAGTACGTCGAGAGCAACGGCCGCGCGACGGTCGAAGAGCTGGCGGCACGCTTCGGTACGTCGACCGTCACCATCCGCAACGACCTCGAAACGCTGGCACGCCACGCGGCGATCGCACGCTCGCATGGCGGTGCGCTGCCGGTCACGCAAGCCACCACCAACGACATACCGCTGAACATCAAAGAGACACGCTCGCACCCGCAGAAAGTACGCATCGGTCAGGCGGCGGCAAAGCTGATACGTGACGGCGAGACCATCATTCTCGATTCCGGCTCCACCACGGTGGAAATCGCCCGGCAGATTCGACAGATAAAATTTGAGTCGCTGACGGTGGTCACCAACGCACTGAATATCGCGCTGGAGTTGTCGGGCATTCCGCACATTCGCGTGATGATGCTCGGCGGCCTGCTGCGGCAGACGTCGTACTCGCTGGTGGGTCCGGATGCGGAACAGGCGCTGTCGCGCATCTCGGCCGACCGCTTATTCCTCGGCGTCGATGGTCTCGATCCGGTGGTCGGCGTTACTACGCCAGATCCGCTGGAAGCCTCGCTCAACGCACTGATGATTCGCGTATCTCGTGAAACCATCGCCGTGTTCGACGCGAGCAAACTGGGCCAACGCAGCCTGTCGGTCATTACGCCCGTGCAGACGCTGCATACCGTCATCACCGATAGCAACGCAGCACCAGAGATGATCGAAGCGCTGCAAGAAGCTGGCGTGAAGGTAATACTGGTTTAACCGCGCCTCCCCCCCAGGCACACAAAACCCATCACCCCGTCGTCCCGGCGAACGCCGGGATCCAGCGTCGTCAAGCTACTTAGGCCATTCAATCGCGGCCTTCAGCTAAATGGGGGAGAACACGAAGTTCTTCGAACCTCACCGCACCAACTGCGCACGCTCCAGCGCCGCGATATGCCGCTCCAATCGCGGCCCCAGATAACACTGCGAACCGCATGGCAACAGCCCCACCTCATGAAACGCGCGCAGATACCACGATGGCGCGCGCAGTTGCAGCTCCTGGTGATCCCCATCCACATCGTCGCGATTGGTGAACACTTCCAGGAAAGCGATACCTTCGAGCATCTCGCCGATACCGATCAACCCTGCGCGAATTTCAGCAGGCTTGAGGTAATGCAACACATCGGTGCACACAATCACATCGAAACGCGTATCGAAGCGCAGCTCGGCCAATTGACTGAAACGCGCCAAGCCGATGTTGCGACTACGGCCAAAGCGCTGCACCGCGTATTCACTGGCATCGAGGCCGCGATAGTGGATATCCGGCCGCAGCGCGCGCAGCGGTGCCCGCCACACGCCCTCCCCGCAACCGACATCGAGCACGTTGC
>JAATFF010000164.1 GCA_015655335.1 Lysobacterales bacterium
GTGGATGAAGAGCGTCGCCGCATCTCGCTGGGTATCAAGCAGACCCGCTCGAACCCGTGGGAAGCCTTCGCAGCGATGCACAAGAAGAACGACAAGGTGTCCGGTCAGATCAAGTCGATCACCGACTTCGGCATCTTCATCGGCTTGGACGGCGGCATCGATGGTCTGGTGCATCTGTCCGACATCTCCTGGCAGGCTTCGGGCGAGGACCTCGTTCGCAACTTCAAGAAGGGCGACGAGATCGAAGCCGTGGTGCTGGCCGTGGATCCGGAGCGCGAGCGCATCTCCCTCGGCATCAAGCAGATGGAGCAGGATCCGTTCGGTCACTTCATGGCGGCCCATCAGCGCGGCACCATCGTCAACGGTACCGTGAAGGAAGTGGACGCCAAGGGTGCAGTCATCGACCTGGGCGACGGCATCGAGGGTTACCTCCGCGCCAACGACATTGCCAAGGAGCGCATCGAAGATGCTACGCAGCATCTGAAGGTGGGCGACAAGGTTGAAGCTAAGTTCACGGGTATGGACCGTAAGGGCCGCCAGCTGTCGCTGTCGATCCGCGCCAAGGACGAGGAAGAGCTGCAAGACGTCATGGCCGAGTATTCGTCCGCGTCCGGTGGCACGACCAAGCTTGGTGCGCTGCTCAAAGAGCAGCTCAACAAGGCTGATTAATTAGTGCTTGCAGTGGGGCGGCGTTTTTCGCCGCCCCATCTCGTTCCACGTCACGGACATTGGGGACCATGACCAAATCCGAGCTGATTGAGGCGCTGGCAAGGCGCCAGACCCACCTTGCGTTTGGCGACGTCGAGTTGGCGGTTAAGAACGTCATCGAGCAGATGAGCCAAGCCTTAGCCACTGGCGAGCGCATCGAAGTGCGTGGTTTCGGCAGCTTTGCGCTGCATTACCGCCCGCCGCGTATGGGCCGCAATCCCAAAACGGGCGATGCGGTTGCCTTACCTGGCAAACATGTGCCGCACTTCAAACCTGGCAAAGAGCTGCGTGAACGCGTCAATATGCATCTTGAGCAACAGCAGGACGGCTAACCGTTCCTTGCACAATCCTTATTCCGACAGGCAGGCGGCTGATAAGTCGACCCTGCCTTTCTTTTTTGGACGGTGACAAACGACGACGAAGGCTGAATCGTTCCGCGTCAATCTCTGTGCCGCTTACAGTCAATCAGGTAAAGTCGCGCGATGCGACTGATCGTGATGCTGCTACTGCTACTGTTCATCGCCGGGGGAGTGGTACTCGGGGCGCTCAACGCGGACCTCGTTGGCTACGACCTCGCTTTTGCGCGTGTCCAAATCCCGAAGGGAGCGGCCTTGCTTGCCATGTTGGCGATAGGCTGGATTCTCGGCGGATTGACCGCATGGCTGGGTGTCACCACCGGGCATCGCAGTGAGCGACGGCGTACTGCGAAAGCTCAGGGCGCGAAGGCGTCGAAGACACCATGAGCATCCTCTTTACGCTGCTGGCTTTACTCATACCGGCGGCTTTTCTCAGCGGCTGGTGGACCGCCCGACGCGCGGGTGTGCGCCGTTCGGGGGCGCAGGTCAGCGAACTGTCCTCCGATTACTTCCGCGGCTTGAACTACCTGCTCAACGAGGAGCAGGACAAAGCTATCGAGGTGTTCCTCAAACTCGCCGAATACAACCGGGACACCGTAGAAACGCACTTAGCATTAGGTAACCTTTTTCGGCGTCGAGGCGAAGTGGACCGCGCTATTCGTCTTCATCAGCATTTGGTGTCCCGTCCTGGCTTGTCCGAGGGCATGAAGACCGTTGCCTTGCTTGAGCTGGGCGAAGACTACATGCGTGCCGGTTTGCTCGATCGTGCGGAAGCCTTGTTTTCCGATCTCGTCGCGATGAATGCGCATGCGCCTTCGGCATTGCGTCACCTGATCGCGATCTATCAGCACGAACGTGACTGGCACAAAGCGATCGAACATGCGCGCCGTCTGGAAACGATGACCGGCGAAGAGGAAGAAACCACGATCGCGCAGTTTTACTGCGAACTAGCGGAGCAGGCTCGTCAACACGGCGCGCGTGCTGAAGCGCGTGATTACCTGCAGCATGCGTTTGCATGTCAGTCCGATTGCGTGCGTGCGTTTATGCTCACTGGTCGCCTGCACGCAGAAGAAGGAAGTCACGCCGAGGCCGTCGATGTATACGAGCGCGCCGTGGGAGCGGACATTGCCTTCGTGCCCGAGATCTTGCCGCCTTTGTTAGACAGCTACGCGCGCTCAAGTCAGATGGAGCGTGCGGAGCGTTTCTTGCGCGATATCCTGGCTCGCTATCACGGCATTTCGCCGGTGCTCGCACTCACACACCTTTACGAACAACGCGACGGCGAAAAACCCGCTATTGAATTTCTGACCTCGCAGCTAAGGCAGCGTCCCTCCGTGCGTGGCTTGATGGCCTTGATCGATGCCACGATGGATAAAATCGAAGGGGAAGCACGCGAGAATTTCCTCATCTTGCGCGACCTCACAAGGAAATTGCTCGAAGGGCAGGCGATGTACCGTTGCAGCCATTGCGGCTTTGGAACCAAGGCCCATCACTGGCAGTGTCCTAGCTGCAAGGGCTGGAGCACGATTCGGCCCATCCATGGCGTGGCCAATGAGTAACGCCATCGTGGCTGCTTTCGCCCCGATAGCGTTCATCGCACTGATTGCTTTCTTTGTTGCCCTGGGCGTGGTGCGTGCGGCGATCGCTTATGCGCATCGTCGCGGCATGTACGATCAGCCAGGCCGGCGGCGATCGCATACGTTGCCTACGCCGCGCGGTGGTGGCATCGGCATCATTGTGGCTGTGCTGCCCACGGTGCCGGCATGTTTGATGTACCTGCACCCGTCGTGGAAGCCGCACATCGTGATCGCCTTGATCGTAGCCACTGTGATGGTTGCTGTGATCGGTTGGTGGGACGATCACCGCTCCTTGCCGGTGCTTCCGCGTTTTGGAGTTCAAGTATTGGCCGGAGTCACGTTTTCTTCGGCATTGCTGATCGATGGGCCAAGTTTGGCCTGGTTGCCATGGCTGGTTCTGGCGGGAGCCTGGAGCATCAATCTGCATAACTTCATGGACGGCATCGATGGGCTGCTGGCCCAACAAGGTGTTTTTGTGGCGTGCGGCCTCGCCGTGCTGGCGTGGTGTAGCGGGCAACCAGCACTGGCAGGGGCATCGGCATGCGTGGCGGCGGCTTGTCTGGGGTTTGGCTGCTACAACCGCCCCCCCGCCCGAATTTTCATGGGTGACGTGGGTAGCGGCAGCATTGGCCTGCTTTTGTTCGCGCTCACCGCCATGTTGTGGCGAGTGAGTTGGCCGCTGGTCTGGCCTGCTTTGATCCTCAGTTCAGCGTTCATGACGGATGCCAGTCTTACCCTGTTGATCCGTATGGTACGGGGTCGTCGCTGGTACACTGCACACCGCGAACATCTGTATCAATGGATCGTGCGCAGGGGGCGTACGCACGCTGTGGGAGCGGCATGGTATGTGGGTTGGAATCTACTGGTGGCAGCACCGATTGCGGCGCTGGCGTTTGAGAGACCAGGGATGGGGCTGATTGCCTGCATCGTCACTTATGTGATCGCAGCGGCTGTTTGGCTCGTCGTCAAACGTCGCTTGGTCCGACGAGATCGATACAAGGTTCGTTATGTCCATACGTAAATGGGTTGGCATAGTTCATCCGCGAGTGGCCGTGGTTGCGCACGACCTTCTGATTACGGCGCTTGCCTGGTGGGTAGCCAAGGAACTGCGCTACGCGCTGGATCCTCAACTACTGGTCACTTTCGGATCGTTGGAATTTCCGATCGTGTTGCTGGTTCAGGGGCTCATCTACGCGTGGACGGGCCTTTATAAAGGCGTATGGCGTTTTGCCAGCCTGCCTGACCTTTGGAATATTCTGCGCGCGGCCATCGTAGGCACGGTGGCTATCGGCGTTGCTTTGTTCCTGTATGGGCGCCTGGAAGGTGTGCCGCGTTCGGTGCTGCTGCTATATCCGTTTGTGTTGGCGTTGTTTCTCGGCGCACCGCGACTGGCTTATCGCTTCTGGAAAGATAGTCGTCTCGATCTGTTCATGAATGCAAAAACGCAGCGCGTGCTGATCGTCGGCGCGGATCGCGCAGGTGAGGCACTTGCGCGTGATTTGCATCGCGACAGCCGCTACGTCGTCGTTGGGTTTGTGGACGATCAGCGGTCATTGCGTGGCGCGCGCATCAACGGCAAGCCAGTCCTCGGAACGCTGGAGCAGCTTCCGGATGTCGCCAAGGAAGCAGCGGTGCAGATGCTGCTGATTGCGTTGCCCGGTGCAAGTGCTCGGCAAATGCGGCAGGTCGTGGAATTGTGCGATCGCACGGGTCTTCCTTATCGCACGGTGCCCAAGCTCGAAGATGTCGTTGCCGGGCGCGCGCAGTTCAACCAAATCAAAGAAGTTTCGATCGAAGATCTGCTCGGCCGAGACGCGGTGGAGCTGGATTGGACCAGGATTCGCGAGACACTCACGGGTCGTCGCGTACTCGTGACGGGCGGTGGCGGTTCGATCGGCTCGGAGTTGTGCCGGCAGGTCGCGCGACTGGGTGTGCATGCGCTTACGATCGTAGAATCGTGCGAATACAACCTCTATCAGATCTCCCAAGAGTTGCGCGCGGAGTATCCCGAACTGCTGCTCAACAGCGTGCTGGCCGATTGCGGCGATCCTATCGCCATGCGTCGCCTGTTTATCGAGGTTATGCCGCAAGTGGTTTTCCACGCAGCGGCCTACAAGCATGTGCCCATGCTTCAAGGTCAGCTGCGTACCACGGTTCGTAATAACGTGTTGGCGACGCGTACGGTGGCCGACCTGGCCAGCGAGACGCGGGTTGAGTGCTTTGTATTGATATCGACCGACAAAGCGGTCAATCCCACCAGCGTCATGGGTGCCTGCAAACGCATCGCCGAAATCTGGTGCCAGAATCTCAACGCACAATCGAACACGCACTTCATCACGGTGCGATTCGGCAATGTGTTGGATTCGGCCGGATCGGTGGCGCCGCTGTTCCGCCAGCAAATCCAGGCGGGTGGTCCGGTGACGGTGACGCATCCGGAAATCTCGCGCTATTTCATGACCATCCCCGAAGCGACGCAGCTGATTCTGCAGGCGGCGGCATTGGGCAATGGTGGCGAGATATTCGCGTTGGACATGGGTGAGCCCGTGAAGATTCGCGACCTCGCCGAGCAGATGATTCGGCTGGCCGGCAAAAAGCCTGGTACCGAGATACCGATCGTCTACACAGGCCTGCGTTCGGGCGAGAAGCTGTTCGAAGAGCTGTTTCACCCGCTGGAAAACTACAGCGCGACGACCCACAACAAGATATTCCTGGCGCAGCATCGACCGGTTTCCTGGGATCTGTTGCAAGTCCAGATGACCAAGGCGGCCGACGCCGTACGCAGCTACGACGAAGAAGAGTTGCGGCATTGCGTGTCCAGCCTGCTGCCGTCCTTCAGTTGGAGTGATGTCGCGCAACCAGGCAACGTGGTTTCGATTCGTCGTAACGAAATTGGAGAGAAGTGAGTGAGTAAGCCATTGCGTAAGGTGGTGTTCCCGGTGGCGGGCCTCGGTACACGTTTTCTGCCGGCCACCAAGGTCGTCGCCAAGGAAATGCTGCCTGTTCTGGACAAGCCTCTTATCCAATACGCGGTCGACGAAGCGGTCGATGCGGGGGCGGACACGCTGATTTTCGTGACCAACCGCTACAAGCACGCGATTGCCGATTACTTCGACAAGGCCTACGAGCTCGAAGCGAAGCTGCAAGAGAAGGGCAAGGACGAACTCCTGGCCCTGGTGCAGGGCACGCTGCCGCGCCATGTGCGTGCAATCTTCGTGACACAGCCGGAGGCGCTTGGCCTGGGCCATGCCGTGTTGTGCGCCAAGCCAGTGGTGGGCGACGAGCCATTCGGTGTCGTGTTGCCCGACGATCTGATCTGGAACCGAGGCAAGGGTGCTTTGCGCCAGATGGCCGAATTGGGTGAAGCCGAGCAGGCCGGTGTGATCGCGGTCGAGGAAGTCCCGCACGATCAGACCGACAAATATGGCATCGTCGATGCCGAGCCGATCGATGCACGCAGTGCACGCATCCGCTTCATGGTCGAAAAGCCCAGGCCGGCCGATGCACCCTCCAACCTGGCCGTCGTTGGCCGGTATGTGCTGCCGGGCCGCATCTTTCAGCTGCTCGAACAGACCAAGCCAGGCGCGGGCGGCGAGATCCAGCTTACCGATGCCATCGAAGCGTTGCTGACCGAACAGGGCAAAGTGCTTGCCTATCGCTTTGAAGGCACGCGCTTTGACTGCGGCAACAAGGCCGGCCTGGTTCACGCGACCATGCACATGGCGATGCAGGACCCGGCACTCGCCCAAACCGTTCGTGACTTCGCCAGTCAGCTATAAGCCCTAGCCTCGAGGGGTCTCATGGCAGGGGGTGATCCCTCCTGCCATTTTTATGCCCTGCGTGGGCTCGCCGTGTCAGAATCGTGACCGCAAGCTGCCATCTTCTCGGGGCAGCATGCATATGGGGAATCGTATTCGTAAACGACTCATGCCTTCGGGCGTGGGGCTTCCTCGCAGGTATATAAACGCTACGACGTGCAATACGCCGTGGTCACACACGGATTGAACATCGGAAGGCATTATGGATTTGCTGCGTTTTCTGCTTCTATTGCCCGTACGGCTTGTGCGTGGCCTTCTCAGTGCACTGGCCTGGATACTCGGCCCCTTGGTCGGCCAAGTCACCTGGTCCGCGCCAAGCTGGATGCACGCGGTACGTCGCCGCCCTCTGCATTCGGCAGCCATTCTCGTGATCGGCGTACTGATCGCAAGCGGCGGATGGTTTGGCTGGCAATGGTATAAGCATCGCCCGCGTCCACACGAACCGGTGCACATCACCTGGCAAGTAAATGCGCCGGAGATTACCGATTACAGCAAGTTGCCGTTGGTGATTCATCCGCTTGAGCTGGCATTTTCTGCGTCTGCGGCACCCATTGAGCTGGTCGGCAAGCCGGTGACCGCCGGCATCACGATGCAACCTGAAACGAAAGGGCAGTGGAGTTGGGTTGACGACCGCACGCTCCGCTTCACCCCCGCCGCCGACTGGCCGGTGGGACAGCATTACAAAGTACGTTTCGATGTGCAGCAGGCTTTCGCGCATCACGTGCTGCTAGCCAACGATCATTTTGATTTCGATACCCAGCCGTTCAAAGCTACCTTGGGCCAGGGTGAGTTCTATCAGGATCCGCAGGATCCCACCGCGAAGAAGACCATCGTTCCGGTCGATTTCAATTATCCGGTCGACACTGTCCAGTTTGAAAAGCGCATTGCGCTGACGTTGGCAGGCAAGGGCGACAGCTCCGGTACGCCACTGAAATACAGCGTTACCTACGATCAGTACAAACTGCATGCGTGGATTCATTCGCAGCCACTTGACCTGCCGCGTGATGACGGCGCCGTAGCAGTGAAGGTCGACAGCGGCGTGCGCAGTACACGCGGCGGCGATGGAACGAGTGCAGAGCTGGATAGAAGCGTGCTCGTTCCTGGCCTCTATAGCCTGACGGTTCAAGACGTCAGCCCGACGCTGGTCGATAACGACAAATACGAGCCCGAGCAAGTCCTCGTCATCAACGTAAGTGGCGCTGTGCGCGATAGCGAACTGGCCGCGCTGGTTCATGCTTGGGTGTTGCCCGCGAAAAAGCCTGGCGCTGACAATCCGCAAGACAGTCCCTACGATTGGAGCGCCGACGAGGTCGGCAACGATACGCTGCGCAAATCGCAGCAGCTTCCGCTGGAAGTGGTGCCCACCGAAAACGACTACCAGACTCTGCAGAGTTTTAAATTCCACGCCGATCCAGGCCAGCGGATTTACGTGCGCATCGACAAAGGTTTGAAGTCGTTCGGCGGCTACGTGCTGGGTCAACCCGTAGCCCAAGTGGTGACGGTGCCGGACTATCCCAAACTGCTGCATTTCCTCGCTGACGGCTCGCTGCTTTCGCTCAACGGCAGTAAGCGCATATCCGTCGTTTCTCGAAATATGCCCGGCATGCGGCTGGAAATCGGTCGTGTTCTGCCGGATCAGCTGCAACATTTGGTCAGCCTCAATCAGGGCGACTACAGCCATCCGCAACTCATGGAAGGTTTCGGCGAAGAACACATCGTCGAACGCTACGAAGTTAAGCGTGCATTCCCAGGCGGAGACCCTGCGCATGCGCATTACGAGGGTGTCGATCTAAGTCAATATCTGCAGTCCGGCAAACGCGGCGTCTTCCTGCTGCATTTGTATGACTTCGATCCCGCTGCGGCCAAGAAGCAGGCCGACGAAGCCGCCAAGGCGAAGGCGCTTGCACAACAAGGTATTGCGCCGCCACCAGCGGGGGCACACGCCGATGCCGATACGTCCAGTGACAACGCAAGCGGTGATGCGCAACCGGATGAATCAGCGGAAGACAGTCGCCTGATCGTGGTGACGGATCTTGGCATGCTCGTCAAGCGCGCTCTTGACGGCAGCCAGGACGTGTTCGTGCAGTCGATACAAACGGGCCAACCCGTGGCTGGCGCCAGCGTGTCGGTGTTGGCTGTCAATGGACAGACACTCTTCACGCAATCCACCGGCGCCGATGGCGTGGTGCATTTTCCCACCTTCAAAGGATTGGAGCGTGAAAAGCGGCCGGCGTTGTATATCGTCAACAAGGGCGACGATCTTTCATTCCTGCCTATCGGCGGCAACGATCGTCAGCTCGATTACTCGCGCTTCGATATCGGTGGCGAAGCCAACGCCATCAATCCCGGCACGCTTTCCGGTTATCTGTTCTCGGACCGCGGCATCTACCGACCCGGCGATGACATCCATATCGGCCTGATCGTCCGCGCGGCGAGCTGGACGCGCGATGTGGCGGGCATCCCGCTTGAGGCCGACATCGTTGATCCACGCGGCGTCACCGTGAAGCAGGTTCCGCTGAAAATGGATGACTCCGGATTCGGCGAGCTGGCCTACACGCCCTCTGAAACGGCACCCACCGGCACCTGGGCGGTGAATCTTTACATCGTGCGCGATGGCAAAGCGGACACGCAGATCGGCAACACGACGGTGCAAGTCAAGGAGTTCCTGCCAGATCGCATGAAGGTCGAGGCGAAACTCTCCAGCCAGGTACCCGAGGGCTGGGTCAAGCCCGACAATCTCAAAGGACTGGTCGACGCGCAGAACTTGTTCGGGACACCCGCGGCCGATCGCCGCGTGGAAGCATCGTTGACGTTGCGTCCCGCATGGCCGGCTTTCCATAGCTGGCCCGACTACCACTTCTACGACACGCGTCGTGCCAAAGACGGCTACGACGAGGCTTTGCAGGACGGCAAAACCGACGACAAAGGTCATGCGGAATTCGACCTCGATCTCAAGAAATACGCAGATGCGACCTATCAGTTGTACTTCCTCGTCAAAGCACATGAGGCCGATGGCGGACGCAGTGTCGCCGCTGCGGCGCAGACCCTCGTATCGAGCAACGATTGGCTGGTGGGTTATCGAAGCGAAGACAATTTGGATTACGTGGATCGCAACGCCGTGCGCAAAGTGCATCTGGTGGCGATCGATCCACAGGCTAAGTCGATCAAGCTGGATGGCCTCAAAGCCGAGGTGATCGAACGGCGTTTTGTTTCCGTGCTCACCAAGCAGGATTCGGGTGTCTACAAATACGAATCCCGCCTCAAGGAAATTCCCGTCAACGAGCAACCGCTGCTTATCCCGGCAGGCGGCCTCGATTACGCACTCCCCACGGACAAGCCAGGCAACTACGCACTGGTGATTCTGCGTGGCAGCGACCGTATCGAGGTGAACCGGGTGACTTACTCGGTGGCAGGCGCCGCGAATCTATCGCGTTCCTTGGATCGCAACGCCGAGCTTCAGTTGAATCTGGAGAAATCCGATTACAACCCGGGCGACACCGTCAATATCTCCATTCACGCACCCTATGCAGGTAGCGGCCTGATCACCATCGAGCGCGACAAGGTCTACGCGCACGCGTGGTTCCATGCCGATACCACTAGCTCGGTGCAGCAGATCACCTTACCCAAAGATTTCGAAGGCAACGGCTACATCAGCGTGCAATTCGTCCGCGATCCATCGTCGGATGAAATCTTCATGAGTCCGCTGAGCTATGGCGTGGTGCCGTTCTCGGTGAACCTGGATGCACGTCGCGATCCGGTGATGGTCGATGCGCCGGGTTTGGTCAAACCTGGCGAGACAGTCACGTTCAAATTACATGCCGATCACCCGACTAAAGCCGTGGTGTTCGCGGTTGACGAAGGTATTTTGCAAGTGGCTCGCTACAAGCTTGGCGACCCGTTGGCCTTCTTCTTCCGCAAAAAGATGTTGGAAGTGCAAACCTCGCAAATCCTCGATTTGATCCTTCCGGATTTCGAGAAGCTGATGGCCTCTGCCGCGGCACCTGGCGGCGACGCGGATGCTGCTCTCAGCCGCCAGCTCAATCCGTTCAAGCGCAAGCGCGACAAACCGGTGGTGTACTGGTCGGGTGTCGTCGATGTCGATGGAGAGAAGGATTTCACCTATACCGTGCCGGATTACTTCAACGGCAAGTTGCGCGTGATGGTGGTGGCCGTATCGCCGGATCGTGTCGGAACCTATGAAGGTGCAACGACGGTGCGCGGCGATTTTGTGTTGTCGCCGAACGTGCCGACAACGCTGGCTCCTGGCGATGAAGTCGACATCAGTGTCGGCGTCGCCAACAATCTCACTGGATTGGCAGGAAGGCAGGTGCCGATCGCGGTCACCTTGAAGAGCGACCCGCAATTGCAGGTCGTTGGGCAAGCGACCCAGGATGTGAGCCTGGGTGAAATGCGCGAAGGCGTCGTGAAATTCCACCTTAAGGCGAGCGAGTTACTCGGTTTGGGCCATCTGGCCTTTACCGCCAGTTATGGTGGCAAGTCGGCCAGCCAGGCGGTGGATGTCTCCGTGCGTCCAGCATCCGCTTACCGTACCCAGGTCGACGTGGGTCAGGTTGCAACGCGTAGCCAGATCGAGATGCCGTCGCTGCGACCAATGTTCGATGCCTATGCTTCGCGCGATGCGGCCATCTCGCCATTGCCGGTCGTGCTGGCGCAAGGCATCACCAGCTATCTGATCAACTATCAGAACTACTGCAGCGAACAAGTCGTGAGCATGGCAATGCCGCGCCTGATTGTGGCCAAATGGCCTCAGGTGCCGGTATTTGCACATGCGTTGCAAACCGCCTTTGGCGATCAGGGCGAACAGAAAATCAGCAACACCGAAGCGATGTCCAAGTTGCTGGATGTATTGCATGCGCGTCAGAACAGCGAAGGCGGTTTTGGATTGTGGGCGGCAACACCCGACTCCGAACCCTTCGTCTCGGATTACGCCATGAATTTCCTATTGGAGGCGCGCGATCGCGGCACGCCGGTTCCGCAGGACATGCTCGATGCGGGCAACAAGTATCTGCAGCAACTCGCCAGCAACGACGGCATGGACTCGCTGGACCAACTGCGCCAACGCGCCTATGCGGCCTATCTTCTGACGCGCCAGGGCAACGTCACGACCAATGCTTTGGCATCGATCCAGAAGCGCCTGCAAGATGCTTATTCGAAAGACTGGAAGAACGACTTGGCTGCAGCGTGGCTTGCCGCCTCCTACAAGCTGCTGAAGCAGGACGATGAGGCGAATCGCCTGATGGCCGGTCCAGAGCAAGTGTTGAAGCGTTCGCAAGCGAGCGAGGACTTCGTCTACGGCTATTACTACGATCCCCTGGTCCGTGACGCCAGCGTGTTGTATCTGCTCGCCAAGCACTTTCCGGATCGGGTCAAGGCGTTGCCGCCGAGAGTGTTCGAAAACATCGCATGGCCGTTGGCGCATAACAACTACAACACGCTTTCCTCGGCCATGACGATCCTTGCGCTGGATAGTTATGCCGGTCAGACCGCGAGCGAGCTGGACAAGCTCGGCATCCAGGAAGTGCATGCTGACGGAAGCGTGAAGTCGATTGCCAGTATTCAAGGCAATCTTCTGCAGGCCGGATCCTGGGATGCATCCGCCAGCAAGTTGCGTTTCATCAACCAGAGCGCATTGCCGGCTTGGCATATCGCGAGCCAAGGCGGTTACGACCGCACGCAACCTGCGACGGCGATCAAAAACGGTATCGAAGTCGTACGCGATTACACGGATGCCCAGGGCAAGCCGATCGACACCGTCACGATAGGCGAAGAGATCGACGTGCATGTCAGGATTCGCGCGACGGGTGCCGATGGTATCGGCAATGTTTCGGTGGTCGATTTGTTGCCAGGTGGTTTTGAACCCGTGATCGAGCCGTCGCCCGCAGCAACAGACCAACAGAGCGCCGACAGCGCCGACA
>JAATFF010000032.1 GCA_015655335.1 Lysobacterales bacterium
GGTCGAGCATACGTTCGGCACACTGAAGGCCTGGATGGGCGCCACGCACTTCCTCATGCGAACGCTACCCAAGGTCGCCACGGAAATGAGCTTGCATGTATTGGCTTACAACATGAAGCGGGTGATGAAGATCATGGGAGTCAGGCCGCTGATGCAGGCCATCATGGCCTGAGTCATCGTTGCTTCGCGCGAACCGCTTCTGACACGATGAAGCAACGAGAGTGTGTTCTGCGTCGTCCGGTTTTTGCGTTCTCACACAGCCTCGATCCGAAGCGGACATGGCGCTGCGATGACGCTTGAATGGCTCCATGATGGGCCGCCCCTCGCTTTTTTACGAGATGTTCAAATATTTAGCCGGGTCTGTCGTAAGGTCGCCGCCATTTCTTGCGGTGCCGGAAGGAAGCGCGCCGGTCCCGCTCAAGGGTCGACTTGAGTAACATGATCCTTCAGATAGTCAGGAGTAAGGCGCATGGGCTCTACAGGGGAGCACATTTCATTTGATCGTGCGTTGATCGTCGAAGACGATGAGCTTACGCAGCGGCGTCTTGTTCAACTGTTGCTTGAATTGATCGGGTCGTCCGAGAACATCACGGTGGCTGGCAGCGTCGCACTTGCCAAAACCGCCGTCTCGGAGTTCAAGCCACGTCTCGCGCTCGTTGATATGGGACTGCCCGATGGCAACGGGCTCGAACTCATCGACTGGATCGAGCAGCAGCATCCCGACACGATCACCGTCGCCATCTCGGCGTGGGGACATGAAGAAGTCGTGTTGGCGGCACTTCGATCCGGAGCGGTCGGATATCTGATGAAGGAACGCGACGATGCGGAGCTTCGTGCCGCGCTGCAAAGCATTCGTCGTGGCGGTGCGTTGATCGATCCGCTTATCGCGCGCCGCATCCTCGCCTTTGTTTCGCTCGCGTCGACGGAGCATCCGGCCGCGTCGGGGTCTTCTGCCGAATCGCCAACCAGGAACGACACGTCGCTGTCGGAGCGCGAATCGGAGATTCTGCAATTCGTGGCGCGCGGATTCAGCAATCGCGAGATCGCCAATCTTACGGGGCTCTCGCGTTTCACCATCGAAGGCTATACGAAGAGCATCTACCGCAAACTGGCCGTCAGCTCGCGCACTGCCGCGGTGTTCGAAGCCAATGCCATGGGGCTGTTGCGCTGATGCAGCGGGTTGTCTTCCGGTTGTTCACGTGTTTGTTGTTTTGCGCAGGCATGGACGCACCGCATGCGCAGACTGCTCCGTCCGCGATCACGCAGATCACGCAGGCCGAAGCAGCACCAGCGGATTGGTCGTCGCAAACACCGCCGAACGAAGGCTGGGTTCCCGTCAAGCTGATCGATCTTTGGGATACGCGCTGGCCACGGCATGATGGCGTGGTGTGGTATCGGCTGCGATGGCATCAGTCCGGCACGGATCAACCCGTGGGATTGCTACTGGACTACGTGTGTCTTGCCGATGTCGTCTATGTCAATGGCAGCCAGATCTATCGCGACGCCCATCTGGTGGAACCGCTGTCGCGTACGTGGATCAAGCCGCAATATTTCCTGCTCGACAAACCCTTGCTGCATGACGGTGACAACGTCGTGCTGGTGCGCGTATCTGGCTTGGCCCGCTACCAACCGGGTTTAGGCGCCGTAGCGGTAGGCGATCCGGCCGCAGTGCAAGTGCGCTACCAGCGCGGCGTGTGGTGGCGTTACGACCTGCAGCTGTTTGACCAGATCGTCACGCTGGTGTTCTGCGGTCTGTTTTTCATTATCTGGCTGATGCGCCGTTCCGATAGCAGCTACGGCTGGTATGCGTTGAGTACGCTGCTTTCGTTCGCCTACGGCATCAATTTCATCGCCAACGATACGTGGCCTTTCCACAGCACGGATGGCTGGGAAGCTTTCAATGCTTTTGCCTATATGGCCGCTGCTTCCAGCTTCGCCCTGTTTCTGTTGCGCTACTGCGAGCGTCGCTGGCCACGCTTTGAACGCGTGCTGTTTGTCATCAACCTGGCTTCGCTTGTCCTTGCGTTCCTGGCGCCAGCAACGGTCGGACAGTACCGCGGCATCTGGTTCGCCTTGGGCGGCACGATCTATTACTCGGCCATCTTCGTGTTTACCTTGTACGCCGCACGCGGCCGGCGCACCGACCACCGCGTGCTGGCTGCATGCCTGATGATTCCGCTGCTGGTGTCGGTGCACGATTTTCTGCTGTTCTACGGCGTGATCAGCAGCGACATGTATCTGTTGGCCATTACATCGCCGCTTACCATTATCGGCATGGGTTTCGCGCTGGCATACCGTTTTGCGGCTGCGATGAAGCGGGCAGAAAGTTTCAATGTCGAACTCAAGCATGAAGTCGATGCCGCCACGCGGCAACTGGGCGAAACGCTGGAGCGCGAACATACGCTCGCCTTGAACAACACACGCATCGGCGAGCGCCTGAATCTGGTGCGCGATCTGCATGACGGCTTCGGTGGCAGCCTTCTGGGTGCGATTGCGACGCTGGAAAATCAACATCAACCGCCTGACGCCACGCGCGTCGTCGCCACGCTGAAGGAATTGCGCGACGACCTGCGCCTGATCATTGACACGACCACGCATGAACAGGACACCGATCTCGCCGGTCTGCTTGCGCCATTGCGTCACCGCTGGAGCCAGCGCCTGGATGCCATGGGCATCGATCTGTATTGGCAACAGGAAGGTTTGGACGATCTGTATCTAGGACCTGCGCGGAGCCTGGATTTGCTGCGCCTGCTGCAAGAGGCGCTGACCAACGTACTCAAGCACAGCCGTGCGTCGCGGGTAGATGTCGATATCCAACATCGCCATCCGGAACTGCGCGCCA
>JAATFF010000037.1 GCA_015655335.1 Lysobacterales bacterium
CCCTTAACCTCGCTCCTCTCCCCGGAGGGGAGAGGAAGCAAACCCTTTCCCCCACGCGTTTTTGCTTTTGGAGAAAAGCGTTTGGACAAGAACATGAAAATCCTGGTGGTGGACGACTTCTCCACCATGCGGCGAATCGTTCGCAACCTGCTCGTCGAGCTCGGCTTCAGCAATCCGCTGATCCAGGAGGCCGACGACGGTCACAACGCGCTGACGATGCTGAAGGCCAACGCCTTCGATATGGTCGTCACCGACTGGAACATGCCGAACATGACCGGCATTGAATTGCTGCAGGCGATTCGCGCCGAGCCCAAGCTGAAAGGCTTGCCGGTGCTGATGGTCACTGCCGAAAACAATCGCGAACAGATCATTGCCGCTGCCCAAGCCGGCGTGAACGGTTACATCGTCAAGCCTTTCACGGCGGTCACGCTCAAGGAAAAGCTGGACAAGATTTTTGAGCGCCTGGCCGCCAGTGGAGCTTCCGCATGAACGCACCCATGACCGCTGTGGTGGGCGAAAGCCTGCCGCCCGAAGTTCTCGCGCTGCTCAACAGCCAGGACGGTACCGCCTTCGAACAGGCACTGGACGTGATGGTGCGCCAGCGCGAACAGCATCTGTTCCGTGCACTGGGTGTGCTCGCGCGCGATCTGCACGGTGCGGTGTCTCGCCTCGGTAGCGACCTGGCCAACGAAGGCGTGCCCGATAGCATGATCGACGCGCGCAACTATCTGGCCGAAGTGCTGGACATGAGTTCCAAGGCGGCACATCGCAGCCTGGATTTCGTCGATCGCATGCGCCCGGAAGCCGAAGCACTCTCCAACAACGCCACGGCGGTGCTGGATTTCAACAGCAGCGATACCGATCCGGCCGCCGTGCTCGCGCGGCAGGCGAAAGTCTTTGCGAACGCCTGCGGCGAAGGCCTCAACGACATGGTGCTGGTGCAGTCCTGGCAGGACCTGGCCGGTCAGCGCGTGAAGAAAGTGGTCGCCTTTATCGAGAGCGTGGAATCGTCATTACTGGAACTGGTGCGCCTGACCGGTGCGCTCGCCTGTCGCGAAGCACCGGTGGAAGTGGCCAAGGTTTCCAGCCAGGACGAAGTCGATCGCTTGCTGAGCGAATTCGGATTCTGATCGTTGCCGACGGATACACACGTAGATGGATGCAAACCTGGACAGCGAGCTGCGTGACGATTTCCTGGTCGAGGCCGGGGAATTGGTGCAGCGGCTGGGCGAACAGCTGATCGAGCTGGAAGCCTCGCCGCACGACCGCGAGCTGCTCAATGCGGTGTTTCGCGTCTTCCATACGGTGAAGGGCGGTGCGGGATTCCTGGGTATCGAGCCGATGGTGCAGCTGTGCCATTGCGCCGAAGAGCTGCTCAACGACGCACGCAACGTCAAGCTGGTGCTCAACGCAGCGCATATGGATGCGCTGCTGGAAGCGTTGGATCTACTCAACGTCATGATGGCCGCGTTGGCCAGCGGCGCGTCGATGTCGCCGCCGCCGGTCGCGTTGCTGCAGCGCCTGCAACCGGTTGTGGAGAAGTCGCCGGCAGCAGCGCCGACGAAGACTCGCGCGACCGATCCGATCGAAGCGGAATTCGAAGCCTTGCTCGACACGTTGTATGGCCAGGGCGGTGTACCGGGTGCGCCGGCTCATGCCGGAAACGACATCGGCGAAGACGAATTCGAGAGTTTGCTGGACACGCTGCACGGCAAGGGCGCCGCGCCAGGCGCAGTGAAATCATCGAGCGCTGACGAGAAAAATACAGAAATCAGCGAGGACGAATTCGAAGCCATGCTGGACAGCCTGCATGGTAAAGGTTCGGCGCCGGGCAATGTCGCCGTAACGCCGTCGACATCCGTACCTGCACCCGCGCCGGTGGAAGCTACACGCTCGCCTGCTGCGGCCAAGCCGTCGCAGGGCGAAAACACGGTACGCGTCGATACCGCGCGATTGGATACGCTGGTCAGTCGCGCCGGTGAACTGGTGTTGTTGCGCAATCGTTTGTTGAGCCTCGCCACGCGCGGCGAGAACGAAACGCTCTCGGCGATGGCGGGCGATCTGGATCGCGTTTCCGACGATTTGCAGACCGCCGTGCTGGGCATGCGCATGCAGCCGGTGGGTCGTTTGTTTCAGCGGTTTCCGCGCATCGTGCGCGACCTCGCTCGTCAGCTTGGCAAGGACATCGAACTGATACAGGAAGGTGAAGACACCGATCTCGACCGCAGTCTGGTCGAGGCTTTGGCCGATCCGCTGATCCATCTGTTGCGCAATGCGGTCGATCACGGCCTGGAAGATCCGGCTGGCCGCGAGCGCGCCGGCAAGCCGCGCAAAGGCAAAGTAAAACTTTCGGCCAGCCAGCGCGGCGAGCGCATCGTGATCTCGGTCAGCGACGACGGGCGCGGCATGGATCCGGAAGTACTGCGGCGCAAGGCCATCGAAAAAGGCGTCATCGACGCCACGCAGGCCGCGCGCCTGTCTGAAGTCGAATGCTATGAACTGATTTTCCGTCCTGGCTTCAGCACAGCCGCGACGATTTCCGATATCTCCGGTCGCGGCGTCGGCATGGACGTGGTGAAGACCCGCGTCGCCGAGTTGGGTGGCACCTTGCAGGTGCACTCGCGGTTGGGTCACGGCAGCACGCTGGAACTCACGGTGCCGCTGACGCTCGCCATTCTGCGCGTACTGATGGTGCGCTTGGGCGATCGTTTGTTCGCACTACCGCTTGGCAACGTCAGCGAAGTGTTCGAGCTGAACCCCCAGCACGATAACATGCTCGACGGCCGACGCGTCACGGCACATCGAGGTCGCGCGTTGATGCTTGGCGATCTGGGCGAATGGGCCGGTATCGGCGGCGCGGGCGGTCGTCACGTGGTGGTGCTGCACGTGGGTCACATGCATCTGGGTTGTCTGGTCAACGAAGTCATCGGGCGCGAGGACGTAATGGTCAAACCGCTCGGACCCTTGTTCGAAGGCGTGCCCGGTATTGCTGGTGCCACCGTTACAGGTGATGGCCGTCTGGCGTTGGTTCTGGATCTGGCTGCGCTTTCGCAAGATGACGGACGTCTGCTCCCCTCACTAAAGGTATCGGCCTGATATGGACATCATAAGTATCATCGGCACGATCCTGGCTTTTGTGGTGCTGATTGTCGGCGCCATCCTCAAAGGCACCGATGTATCGGCGCTGTGGAATCCGGCGGCTTTCGTGATCGTGTTTATCGGTACTATTTCCGCGCTGCTGCTGCACACGCAGGGCAAGGTGCTCAAGCGCGCGGCCGGCATGTTGAAGATGGTGTACAAGCCGCCTCAATTGCATCCGTCCGATCTGATCAGTCGTGTCATCGGCTGGAGCGAGATTTCGCGCCGCCAGGGTCTGCTCGGCCTGGAACCGCATATCGATGCGGAGCCCGATCCGTTCGTCAAGAAAGGTTTGCAGCTGCTGGTGGATGGCAGCGAACCGGAGGCCATCCGCAGCGTGCTGGAACTGGAAGTGGAAACGCGCGA